>DATMOO010000038.1:0-22918 GCA_035568275.1 Candidatus Sulfotelmatobacter sp. | reverse complement strand
CGAATTTATTTTCACCACGGAGTCACGGAGACACAGAGAAGAACATTCGCCACAGATCTTCGCGGATTCCCACGGATTCAATCAACGGTCAAAAAGCAACCGTTAGCGATTCCTCCGCGACTCAGTGCCTCCGTGGTGAATTTCGCATTCCTCTCCTCGTCGCTTCCCGCGCCGGCTACCAAAATCTCTGCCGCCTGATCACCAAAATGAAGTTGCGCGTGAAGAAAGGCGAAGGCGCCGTCACCGCGCAAGAACTCGAAGAGCACGCCGAAGGACTCATCTGCCTCACCGGCGGCGACGAAGGCCCGCTCGCCGCAGCCCTGCAGCAAGGGGGCGCGGATGAAGCCCATAAGACCATCGACAAACTCATCGCCATCTTCGGCCCCAAGAATGTTTATGTCGAACTCCAGCGCCACTTCCATCGCGAAGAAGAATCCCGCAACCGCCTCGCCATCGACCTCGCCCGCTCCTTCCATCTCCCGCTGCTAGCCACCAACGGCGTCCATTACGCTATCCCCAAAGCCCGCGAACTTTGCGACGCCTTCACCGCCATCCGCAACCACCGCACGCTTTCCACCGCCGGACGCCTGCTCACCCGCAACTCCGAGCGCCACCTGAAAGCTCCCGAGGAAATGCAACAACTCTTCGCCGATCTGCCCGAAGCGATTGCCAACACACAAGAGCTTTCGAATCGCCTCGAGTTCACCCTCAACGATCTCGGCTACGAATTCCCTCTCTATCCCGTCCCCGAAGGCGCGACCATGAATTCCTACCTCCGCGAGCAAGCCTGGATCGGTTTCCGCAACCGCTACGGCCGCGCCTCACAAGACATGCAGGCCAAAGCCCGCCGCCAGATCGAAAAAGAACTCGCCCTCATCGAAAAGCTCAAACTCGCCGGATACTTCCTCATCGTCTGGGATTTAGTCCGCTACTGCCGCGAGCAAAACATTCTCGTCCAGGGCCGCGGCTCGGCCGCCAACAGCGCCGTCTGCTACTCGCTCGGCATCACCGCCGTCGATGCCGTCGGCATGGAGCTCCTTTTCGAGCGCTTTCTCTCCGAAGAGCGAGGTGAATGGCCTGACATCGATCTCGATCTCCCCAGCGGCGACGAGCGCGAAAAAGTCATTCAATACGTCTACAAGCGATACGGCGAGCGCGGTGCCGCCATGACCGCCAACGTCATCACCTATCGCAACCGCATGGCTGCCCGCGAAATGGGCAAGGCCCTGGGCTTCGATCCCGAAACGCTCGCCAAGATTGCCGCCGCCGTTGCCACCTGGGAATTTCGCGACGAGAATGACGCGCTCGACCGCCGTTTCCGCGACGCCGGACTCGACCTCAACCATCCCCGCCTGCGCAAATACTACGAGCTTTGCCTCGCCGTGCAGGACATGCCGCGCCACCTCGGCCAGCATTCTGGCGGCATGGTCATCTGCCAGGGACAACTCGATTCCGTCGTCCCCCTCGAGCCCGCAAGCATGCCTGGCCGCGTCGTCGTGCAATGGGACAAAGAAGATTGCGCCGACATGGGCATCATCAAAGTCGACCTGCTCGGCCTCGGCATGATGGCCGTTCTGAAAGATTCCATCGAACTGATCCGCGATCACTACGACGAAGAAGTCGACCTCGCGCATCTCCCACAAGATGACAAGCAGGTCTACTCAACTTTGCAACAAGCCGATACGGTCGGAATGTTCCAGGTCGAAAGCCGCGCGCAAATGTCTTGCCTGCCCCGCCTGCGCCCGCTGCGTTTTTACGACATCGTCGTGCAAGTCGCAATCATTCGCCCCGGCCCCATCGTCGGCCAGATGGTGAATCCATTTTTAGAGCGCCGCCAAGGACGCCAGGAAGTCACCTACGCCCACCCGTCGCTCGAACCAATCCTGAAGCGCACGTTAGGCGTTCCACTCTTTCAAGAACAACTGCTGCGCATCGCCATGATCGCCGCCAACTTCACCGGAGGCGAAGCCGAAGACCTCCGCCGCGCCATGGGATTCAAACGCTCCCAAGCCCGCATGCGCGAAATCGAAGCCAAACTCCGTGCCGGCATGACACAAAACGGAATCTCTCCCAAGGCGCAAGAAGAAATCATCCTCTCGATCACGTCATTCGCGCTCTACGGATTCCCCGAATCCCACGCCGCCAGCTTCGCCCTGATCGCCTATGCCAGCGCTTACCTGAAATGCCATTACCTCGCCGCCTTCACCGCCGCGCTCCTGAACAATCAGCCAATGGGCTTCTACTCCCCCGCCACAATCGTGAAAGACGCCCAACGCCACGGCCTGAGACTGCTGCCGGTCGATGTCACAAAGTCAGAGTGGAATTGCACGTTGGAAACAGCCCCGAGTGCTGAGTACCGAGTACCGAGCGAAAGCGAGGTAGGTCATTCGTCGTTGGTCGTGAGTCGTTCGTCATTGGTCGTTGACCTAGAAAGTCATCCCACTGCAGCCGCGCAGCGGCGACAGAATACAGCCCACGGCGCAAGCCGTGGGACAGCAGAAGAGATAGAAAGCCAAGCCCCGGAGGGGCGAAAGAATACTGAGCCTGGGGAACAAATCGAAACGAGCGAATCTCACTCGCAAAACGGTACCCTGTTCTCACAACTCGACCAGTCCCGCAAGGGACGCAATGTGAAAGCCCAGGACGGAAGTCCTGGGAAAGCGCCTGACGACTGGACTGAGTCCCGTAGGGACGGCACTCTTCAATCAGCAATCAACAATCCACAATCAACAACTTCCGAACTTCACGATCGCCAATCGAAAAGCGAAAACCCTCCCGCCCTCCGCATGGGCCTGCGCTACGTCCGCGGCCTACGCGAAGAAGCCGCCCGCTCCCTCCTACTCGAACGCATCCGCGCCCCCTTCATCTCCATCCATGACCTGACGCGCCGCGTCCCCGAACTTCGCCGGGACGAACTCACCACCCTCGCCGAAATCGGCGCGTTAAACGCAATCGGATCTCAGATTGAAGATTTCAGATTGAAGAGTTCACAACCCAATCAATCTGCAATCTGCAATCTAAAATCTAAAATCTCTTCCCACTCGGTACCCGCTACTCGCAACTCCCTTCACCGCCGCGACGCCCTCTGGCAAGTCGAACGCGCCGCCCGGGCCTCCGGCCCACTCCTCGAACAGCACGCCGAGCCCGATGAACGCTCTCCACTCGCCCCCATGAATCAGGAAGAGCGCCTGGTTGCCGACTTCCACGGCACAGGCCTGACCGTCGGCCCACATCCCATGGCCTACAAGCGTGACTGGTTGAACGCCATGGGCATCCGCCGCGCCAGCGAATTACGAGACCTGCCCACAGGCAAGCGCCTCCGCATCGGAGGCTGCGTCATCACCCGTCAGCGTCCCGGCACCGCCAAAGGATTTGTCTTTTTAAGTCTGGAAGATGAAACGGGAGTAGCGAACGCAATAGTCCGCCCCGATCTGTTTCACGAAAACCGCCTGCTGCTGACCAGCGAGCGCTTCCTCGCCATCGAAGGCATCCTGCAGAATCAGGACAATGTGATCTCCGTCCGCGCCGAACGCGTGCAACCACTCTTCGTCACAAAAGCTGAAACCAGCTCCCATGACTTCCATTAAACCCTGCGCTTCTTGATTGACCTTTGCTCCGCGCCAGACTAGATTCTTTCTGACATACGCGCTCTCTCTGAGAAAGTGGCTGCCCGCTTCCCCCCAGCAACGCCGCTTCCTCTACTGCCCACTGGTACGCCAAGCCCTATGTTACTAACTCTGCGCATTGCCATCCTCCTGCTGCTGGTCTATCCCGCCCTGTCCGCCAGTTCTTCATCACGAGAGGAATGGCTTCCCATCACTCCAGAAGAATTAAAAATGACAAGCGAGCCGAAAGCACCCGGCGCTCCTGCAATTTATCTGTACCGTCAAGTGGATCGCGACGACATTGAGAACCGTGAATTCATTTATGCCCGCATCAAAATCCTTACCGAGGAAGGTCGCAAGTACGCCAATATCGAACTCCCCTTCCTCAAAGGCGCATGGGATATCAAAGACATCCAGGCACGCACGATCCAACCCGATGGCACGATCCTGGACTTCTCCAGCAGCATCTTCGAAAAAACAATCGTCAAGGCAAAAGGCCTCAAATATCTGGCCAAGACTTTCACCTTGTCGGAAGTACAGACCGGCTCAATCATCGAGTATCGCTACACCCGCACCACTCGATCACTCTACGATTCGCGCTGGATCCTCAGTGAGGAGCTCTTCACCAAGCGTGCCAAATTCTCTCTACGCCCAAACCGGCACTACACTCTGCAATGGCATTGGCCGCGCGGCCTCCCTGAGGGCACATCCCCTCCCGTCCAGGAACAGACTACCGTTCGTCTCGAAACCCAGAATGTCCCCGCATTTCAAATCGAGGACTTCATGCCTCCCCCCGAAGAAATGAAATACCGGGTGGAATTCATGTACACACGTATCGCTGAAACTAATGCAGACCAGTTCTGGCGTCTCGAGGCTTCCGAGCTTTATCCTCCCATTCAAGATTTCATTGATAAACCGAAGGCGCTGCAGCACGCGCTGGACTCGATTATTTCCCAATCCGACAGCCCGGAACAGAAACTCCACAAGATATACGATCGCTGCCAGAAGATTCGCAATCTCAGTTATGAGACTGAAAAGACGCAGAAGGAAATCAGCCGCGAAAAATTGAAGCCAATCCGTTCCGCCGAGGACGTGTGGAACTATTCGTATGGCAACTCGTCCGACATCACCTGGCTCTTTCTCGCCCTCACCCGTGCCACTGGATTCGACGCCAGCCCCGTCGTCATTTCCACTCGCGACAAGCATTTCTTCAATCCCAAGTTCATGAACCCGTTCGACCTTAATGCCCGTGTCGTGCTGGTGAAGCTCAAAGACAAAGAGTTCTATCTCGACCCGTCGGTTCCGTTCGCACCCTTCGGTTTGCTTCCCTGGAATGAAACCGCAGTCGCCGGTTTGCGCCTCGATACCGCCTTCGGCCTGTGGGTCACGACTCCTTTGCCTGAAGCATCTGAGTCTGGAATGGACCGCAAAGCCACCCTGCAGTTGAATGCCTCAGGCGATCTCGAGGGTAAGGTCTCGATCACGTTCAAGGGCCTCTCCGCGCTTTGGCGCCGCATCGACCAACACAGTGCGGATGACGCACAACGCAAGAAGTTCCTGGAAGACGAACTCAAGACCTATATACCAGCTGCCGGTGAAGTCGAACTTACCAACGCCCCTGACTGGAACTCTGCCTCGCCCAGCTTGATTGCCGAGTACACGCTCAAAGTGCCAGGCTGGGCCTCCATGGCAGGACGCCGTATGTTGCTGCCGGTTGGGCTGTTTGGAGGAAGCGAAAAGCACCTGTTCGAGAGTTCTCACCGCATTCATCCCATCTACATCGACTTCCCCTATTCCGATTCGGATGAGGTCATCATCGCGCCACCGGCAGGCACGGTTGTTGCCGAACTGCCGAAAGCTCAGCGCGACGACGAAAAGCGCTGTCTCTATGATCTAACTTCGGAAAAGAAAGACGGTGATCTTCGCCTCAAGCGCACGCTGATGGTCGATCTTCCCGTGCTCAAACCGGAATATTACCCAGCCGTGCGCAAGTTCTTCGAAACGGTTCGCTCCGGTGACGACCAGCAGGTAGTCCTCTCCTTTGCTGACCCGAAGAGCTGAAGCACTCGAGTCAAAGCTCAAAGATCCGGTACACTCTCGATGGATTCTGCGCCTGCAGTAGCGATATCGCCACATTGTGCACCGGCACTCCGCCCCGCGTATGGCCGTCCAGCTTTCCGTGATGTGCATGCCCATGCAGCACCAGATCCGCCCCATGCCGGTCGATCACTTCCGCCAACCGCGACGTCCCGAGAAATGGAAATATCTCCGGAGCCTCTCCCTCCACCGTCTCCGCAATCGGCGAGTAATGCACCACGACCACACGCTTCGGCGCGCGCAGCTGCGAAATTCCGCGCTCCAGCTTCATCGTCTCGTCGATCGACGCGCGGACAAAATCCTTGACCTCGCGTTCCCCGAATGCAGTCAGCACGCCTCGCCCAAAACCACCAATAAAACCTTTGGCCCCGGCAAAGCCCACGCCATCGCGCTCGTACCCGCTGCCATCCAGAACTTTCACTCCCCCGGCGATCATCATCCTGCGCAATTCTTCTTCTTTCCCGCTCTCGTAGTCGTGGTTTCCCAGCACGACAATCGTCGGCAATCGCAGCCGCACCAGCACATTCAGCAGCGGCTCCATCTCGTCAGGCTGTCCGTAGTTGGTCAGGTCTCCAGCCAGCACCAGTACGTCTGCGTCGTCCCGCACGCGCTCAAACTGATCCTTCAATTTCGCGTAGCTCTGCGGCGTGAAATGCAGATCGGCGCTGGCTGCGATTCTCATGCGCGCTTCTTCGTCCAATCAGGAGTTGGCACATTGCACGAGGTCTGAGTTCCATCCACCTCAGCGAGCCGCTGCGCCCGGCGTTCCGCCAGCAGGTTCGGCATCCTCCATTCATTGACATCAATGGCGAACATGTTGTCGTCCACCAGGCTTCCTCGAAATGTCGCTTCCGAATCGGTATTTCGAATCTCGGCCTCAAACCGCCTCAGCAGTTCACACCAGATCTCTGCAGGAACATAGTGGCTTTGCGCGGGATAGACATACCGGAACAGCACCAGAGACCACAACAGCATCTCCCAATGCTCTCCTACCAGTTCCATCTCGCGCCGCCAATCGAAACTGCCGTAGGTCCCGTAGATGACATGTGCGATATCGGCTCCATCGAAGCGCTCGCGCCGCGCCACAAAGATTTTTGACGCCACCAACTCCTCCGGAGCGAGCACGCGGGTCGTCACCCCATGCACCACGGCAGGTTGCGCGCGCTCAATCCACGAGTCCTCCACCACGATCAAGCCATTGCTCATGCCCGTAATAAGATCCACGAAGTGCTCACTCCGCTTCGCCTTCGCCAGCCAAACCGGATCTGTCACCTCGCATTCCATCCCTTCTTCCCGCAGACACCGCAGCGCGGCCGCACAGTTCGCGGCGGTTACGAACAGATCCAGGTCTTTGGTCTGACGGCATATCCCGGTATGTTGACGAAGCGCAAAAGCGCCCGACACCGCGTAGGGCACGCCGCGGCGCTCGAGCGCTTCCAGAACATCGCGGAACAATCCGACTTGCTCTTCCGGCGATTCGGCCGGCAGAGAAGAAGTCTTCGGTAGCCCTTCCGGATTGAGCGGTTCAGGCACCCACCTTGGATGTGGAGCCTTCACCCGTGGTTGTTAACCGGTTTGTTCGAAAGGCGTTCGATTTGGCTATTTACTTGCCGGTGTAACTCACTCTCCAAATCGAATTCGATCCATCGTCGCTCACCAGCAGCGATCCATCCGGCGCCAGCGTGATCCCCACCGGACGCCCCCAGACCTGTCCATTCGGCCGGACAAACCCAGTCAGGAAGTCCTCATACTCCCCGCTGGCGTGCCCCGTCTGATGCAGCGGAACCCGAATCACCTCATATCCCACGCGAGTGGCCTTGTTCCACGACCCGTGTTCCGATGCGAAAATGTCACCTTTATATTCCGCCGGAAACTTATCCGCCTCGTAAAATGTGAATTCCAGCGAAGCATTGTGCGGCTGCAGCAGCACGTCGGGAACGATCACCTTATCTTTCAACTCCGGGTGCTTCCCCTCATGCCGAGGATCCTGATGCGTCCCCATGTACCACCACGGCCATCCATAGAATCCCCCTTCCTGCACGTGGGTGATGTAGTCGGGCACCAGGTTGTCGCCCAGCGCGTCGCGTTCATTCACCGAGCACCACAATTCCCCAGTCTGCGGGCTGACCCGGATTCCCCCGCCAGCGTTGCGGATCCCGTAGGCATACACGCTCAGCGTGCAGTTCGCTGGATCGCAAACCAGAATGTCAGCACGATCCTTCTCTCCCGGATGCGTGTCCGGATCATCCACGTTCGACGCCGAACCGACCGCCACGAAAAGCTTCTTGCCGTCCTTGGAAAAATCCAGCGCGCGCGTCCAGTGCCCTTCGCCGCTAGGCAGATCGGCGACGTGTTCCGGCCCTCCGCTCGCCTTCAAATCTCCATTGTGATAAGCGAAGCGGACCACCTCGTTGGTATTACCGATATAGACCCATTGCGGATCGGGCCCCGCAGGATAGAACGCGATGCCGTAAGGCCGTTTCAATCCGCTCGCAAAAATCGCTGACTGCTCTGCCTTCCCATCCGAGGTCACGCCGCGGAACACGCGAATGCGCCCAGCCTCGCTCTCTGCCAGAAAAACATCGCCATTCGGAGCGGTGCGCAAAAGTCTCGGATTCTCCAGGCCGGCAGCAAACAGTTCGACTTTGAATCCCGCTGGCGCAACCGGCCACGCATTCTCCGGCCGCGACACAACATCCGCGCCGTTCTGCGCCGACTGCGTTGCGAACGGCTTGGGCAAATCGCTCACGCTGATCTTCCGGACGGTCCCGGGCTTCTCATATCGGTAATCGGTGAACGGCGCGTTCGGCGACGCATCCTTCAATTCACTTTTGCTGGATGCCGCTGCCGGAGCCGCACTCGATCCCGCGGCCGTTGCTTTGCCCGACAGCACCGCCTCCAAATAACTCACTACCTGCCAGCGCTTCTCTTCCGGCATGAATGCCCACGATGGCATTCCGTTGTCCTTATCGCCCTTGGTGACGAACCAGAAAATCTCGCCCTCCGTCACGCCTTTCAGCTTCCCGTCGATAAGCGAGGGCACATTCCCAGTCCCTTTCAACGTCTTCCCGTGGCACGAGAGACAATTTCGTGCGTACACGGTCTTGCCCGCATCAATCGCGGCCTGCTGACCTGCAAGTGGATTCTTCGTAGTTTTCGCCGAAGCCGGCGCGCCATGAAATGGATTGTCGGCGGCCTCCAAAATCACAAACGGAAGAACGGAAACAATCACTGCCAGGCACCACTGGGTGACGCTAAGACGCATAGGTATCCTCGCGGTAAGGTTCATTGCTTAGATTTAGATTATGCCTGAGCGAAAAGGGAAGCGTCCTTTTCTCAACCTGTGAAAAGCGACCCTGATGAAAAGGGTGCCCCATCCTTGTCTCCGCGTTTTTTGCGGAGACAGGGTGGGGATTTTGACTTCGTCCTAAAGCGCTCGAACGTAGTAAAGCAGGTTTCCCGAACCAAGCCGCGAAGCGGCGTTAGAATACAGCCCACGGCGCAAGCCGTGGGTGAAGTGCAAAAAAAGCCCAAGCCGCGAAGCGGCGAAAGAAATTCTCCGTTACAACCCCGCCGTCTGATAACGCAGCAGCGCCAGCGCCAGCCGATACTCATACTCCGCCTGCGCGCTCCCGATCTCGGCCTGCGTCTGCTGCAACTGCGCCTGGCTCAACTCCACAATCGAACTGAGCCCCAGCTTGTAGCGTGTCTGTGCCAGATCAAGCGCCAGGTTGGCCTGACCCAGAAGTTGCTGGCTGACATTAACGCGATCAAACGCCGTACTCGCCGTTAGCCACGCCGTACGGACGTCCCGTGAAATGCGATTCCGCAGATCCGCCAGTCGCTGGCGCATGGCCTGCGCCCGTAGCTCCGCTTCCCGCGATTGAGCCGAGTACCGAAATCCGGTGAATACCGGAATCTGCAAGTTGACTCCCACCGCGCCATACGGCCCGTACACACGATCATCCCGCACCGGGCTATCGCCGTACGCCGCCAGCGCGCTGATTGTCGGGTACATCTGATCGCGGTCCGCCAAATGTATCTTTTCCGCGGACTCCGATTCGAACTCAAGGGCCAGAATTTCCGGCCGCTTTGCGAAGGCATCAGCGATCAGTGGATCGACATCGGCCGGCGGCGGCGCCAATGCCTCGGTATCGCTCACCAGCTCAAAGCTCTCCACCGTCGGATACCCCAGAATCGCCGACAGGCTTGCGATCGCCGCCTTGTCGTTGTTCAGCGCGTCCAGGTACAGCAATTTGGCCTGCGCCAGATTGACGTTCGCAAAACTCAAATCAAGCTCAGATTTCAACTTGCTCTTCGTCAGTGCCGACACCTGATCTGCGAGCAATTGTCGCGACGCTACAGTCTGCTCCGCCACTCGCAGCACGGCATGGGCCTGCTGCGCGTTGTAGAACGCCTGGTCCACCGCCGCGAGCACGTCCTCCTTGGTCGCAACTGCACTCTGCGCGTCCGCCCTGGCCTGCAGTCGCGCGCTCGCCAGCAAATTGCTGGTGTGGCCGAAATCTGTAATGAGTTGGCTGACGGTGGCCCCTCCGGCAGCCCTCGTGTAAATGATGGGATTGTTCAGCGCTCCCGCAGTGATGCGGCTATTGTTCCGCGCATCGACCGCCGTTACATTCGCGTAGGCTTGTGGCCAGAAGTTCGACCGCACTTCGCGCACCACCTGTTGCGACGCGAGCGCGTCCAAGCGAGCCACAGAAATCGCTGGATTGTTCTTCAGCGCGGTCGCCTCCGCATCCTTGACCGCAAGACGAACTACGATCGGAGGCGTCGGCTGATCCGTCTTGCCCACGGTAGTCTCCTGACTCGGAGACGGTGCGGCGGGCGGCGCAGGGGTTGGATTCTGAGCAGCCGGAGTCGATTGTGCTCGCAACGGAGAACTCCAGATAATCACGCAAAATAGACCGATAGAAATTCCCGACCTCACGCCTGCACCTCCTGTGCCGTTGACTCTTCCTTTCGGTGGAACCACAAATACGCCGCCGGAACCAGATAGATCGTCACAACGACCGACACCAGTAAACCTCCGATGATCGCGCGCGCTAGTGGAGCGTAAGCCTCGCTGCCCGTGCCCAGCTTCAACGCCATCGGGATCAATCCCAGCAGCGTAGCCAGCGATGTCATCAGCACCGGACGCAGCCGTTGCCGCGACGCCACCGCCGCCGCTTCTCTCAACGGCTTCCCCTGATGCCGCATCTGCCGCGTGAATTCCACGATCAGAATGCTGTTCGACACCACGATTCCCACCATCATCACTACACCCATCAGCGACATCACGTTCAATGTGGTTCCAGTGATCAGCAGGAATAGCAGCACGCCCGCAAGTCCCGGCGGCACCGCCAACAGGATGATGAGGGGATCGAGGAACGACGCAAACTGCGCGACCAGGATCAGATACACCAGCACAATCGCCAGCAGCAGCCCGATCCCGAAACTTTTGAACGACGACCGCATGTTCTGTACCGATCCTCGCAGATCCACACGCACACCCTCCGGCAGCTTCGTGTTCGCCAGAGTCTTGTCGATCTGTCCGGTGACTTTTCCCAGATCCTCTGTTTTCGGAGAGACATACACATCGATCACGCGAAACAGCTGGTAATGATCAACTTCGGTGGGCGTTGAAATGGTCCTCATACTAACTACCGTATCGAGCGTAGTCGGCTCTTTGGCCTTCGCAGCCCGTAGCGGAATTTGCTTCAGATCCTCGAGGGTCTTCACCGCGTCTTCCGGATACTGCACCGTCAGCATGTACGGATTCCCGCTCTTCGGATCGATCCAGTAATTCGGCGCGATCATGCCGTTCGATGTCAGCGCCGTGATCACGTTGTCGACTACTTCCTTTTGCGACAGGCCGACCAAGCTCGCCTTCTCTCGGTCGATATTCAGTTGCAGTGCCGGATAATCGATGTCCTGCGGAATAAGTACATCGCTTACCCCCGACAACGCTCGCACCTGTGACGCAATCTGCGCCGCTGTCGCGTAGCCTTGCCGCAAACTGCTCCCGCTGATCTGGATATCGATGGGCGCCGGCATGCCCATGTTCAACACCGAATCCACCAGCCCACCCGATTGGAAGTACGCGCTGACCTCAGGCACCTCCTCCCGAAGTTTTCTCCGCACCTGCCGCATATATTCGTAGCTGCCGACCTTGTGCCCCTCTTTCAGGCTTACCTGCACGAATCCCGTGTGCGGCGCGGAGTTCGGCGTATAAATCGCCGAGAAGTCGCTCGTGATGCCGATATTCGAAACCGTCATTCCCAGTTCGTCGTCCGGCACCACCTGCCGAACCACGTCTTCGATCTTGCGGGCATATTGCTCCGAGAGTTCAATCCGGGTCCCTGAGGGAGCTTTGTAGTTGATGACAAACTGTCCAGGATCGGTACGCGGGAAAAATGCCACGCCCATCAGCGGATACATCGCCAGGCACATGATGGAAACGCCCGCCAGCCCAACCGTAGTCGCGACCGGCTTGAGCAGCGCCGTACTGAGTGTGCGGTCGTACTTCCCTACTACCTTCTCGAAGTAATGGTTGAACTTGGTTGCGATGGCTCCGAACCGCGCGCCGATCGCGCCTTCTCCGCATTCCTCGTCCGCTTGATGCTTCTTGATCAGCTTGGCGCAAAACAGCGGCACCACCGTCATCGCCACCAGATACGATGCCAGCAGTGAAAGGACCACGGCGACGGCCAGCGCCACAAACAGGAACCGGCTCACACCGTATAAAAAGATCACCGGGAAGAACACTATGGCGGTCGTCAACGTCGCCGCCAGCACCGCCAACGCAACTTCCTGTCCGCCCTTCTCAGCCGCAACCTCGGGCGCCTCGCCCTCTTCCAGATGTCGAAAGATGTTCTCCAAAACCACGACCGAGTTGTCGATCAATCGCGAAAAGGCGAGTGCCAGCCCGCCTAACACCATGGTGTTGACCGTCCCGCCACCGGCGCTGATCGCCATAAAAGCCGCCAACGCCGACAAGGGAATCGACAGAAACACGGCTGCCGTTGCC
Source organism: Candidatus Sulfotelmatobacter sp. (assembly GCA_035568275.1). GTDB lineage: Bacteria > Acidobacteriota > Terriglobia > Terriglobales > Acidobacteriaceae > Sulfotelmatobacter. Next base: position 10,189 of record DATMOO010000038.1, on the reverse strand, counting down.
CGCATGCTTCCCAGAAACAGAAGCACCATCAGCCCAGTCAGCACCAATCCAATCGCGCCCTCATGCAGCAGGTTCTCGATTGCCATCTTTACGAACGCCGACTGATCGAACACCACCTTCGCCACCAGCTGTTTGGGCACATCGACCAACTTCGCCAACGCATCCCGGATTCCGTTGACCACGGCAATGGTGTTGCTGTCTCCACCCTGCCTCAGAATCGGCAGATACACCGACCGCTGCCCATCCACGCGCACAACGTTCGTCTGAATCTGCTGCGCATCCTTCGCATGCCCGATATCGCCGACCAGCACAGATGCCTGCCCCACCGTCTTAATCGGCATGTCGTTGATGTCGTCTGCGTTCGGAACCTGGCTATTGGTGTACAGGTTGTAATCGATCGGACCGATCTTCACGTCGCCCGCGGGCAGAATGAGGTTGCTCTCGTTCACCGTGCGCACCACATCCATCACCGACAATTCGTGCGCATCGAGCTTCAGCGGATCGACATACACCATGATCTGCCGGTACCGTCCCCCAAACGGCTGCGGCACCGACGCTCCCTGCACGCTCGCAATCTGGTTGCGGACCGTGTACTGTCCCAGATCGCGCAATTGCGTCTCATCGAGTCCTTGCCCTTTCAACGTGATCAGGCACACCGGCAAGCTCGACGCATCGAACTTGAGCACCACGGGAGGCAGAGTTCCCGGAGGCAGCCTCCGCAGATCCGCCATCGCGAGATTCGAAATCACGCTAAGATCCGAATCTGCGTTCGTTCCCGGCTGGAAGTAGATCTTGATCAAACTCACGCCCGGCAGCGATCTCGACTCGATGTGATCGATCCCGCTCCCCAGCGTAAAGAATCTTTCGAATGGATTCGTGATGCTGGTCTCGATCTGTTGCGGCGGCATTCCCGAATAGAAGGTCGCGACGACAACGACCGGAATATTGATCGGCGGGAACAGGTCCACCGGCATTCGCACCAGGGTCACCGTGCCCACAATCGCCACCATCAGACAAAGAACAATAATGAAGAAGGGATACCGTATAGCGAATCCTGACATTAGATTCCGCCCTCCGATCCCTGCGCCATCTCATTCACCACCTTGGGCTGCACCTTTTCTCCTTCGCGGAACTCACCGCGGTTCCCCACGATCACCCGGTCGTTATCCGCCAGCCCAGCTACAATTTCCACCCGATCGCTCGACTCCACTCCCAACCTGACTTGCCGCTTCGCCACACGCCCCTGTGCATCGACAATCAACACGGTAGCTCCCGAACTATTCCTGTCCAGCGCCTGAATCGGCACCGTGAGCACGTCTTTGTGCTGCTTCAAAATCAGCTTCGCCTCCGCGTACATCCCTTCCTTCAACGTCCCGTCCGCATTTTTCACGTCGATCTCGGTATGCATCGTGCGCGTCTCATCGTTCAGCGCATCCGCAAAGCGCGCGACCTTCCCTTCGAAATCCTGATTCATCGCGGTCACATGCACCTGCACCACGTTGCCCAACTGCAATCCCGGCACCGCCGACTCCGGCACCGGCACCACCAGCCGCAGCTTGGTGTACTCCGCCAGTTGCACCACCGGCATCGATTGCGTATCGGAAGAAGTCCCGGCTTGAATCATCGTCCCCGTGTCGGCGTATCTTTTGGTCACCACGCCCGCAAACGGCGCCGTGACGTGCGTGTAATCTTCCAACGCATTCATTCGCTGCAGGTCCGCTTCCGCCACAGAAAGCTGGCTTTGCGCCTCCGCCAAGGCAGCCTTGTCGCTCTCAACCTTCGCCTCGGAATCTTTGTCCTTCGCCATCGAGTCATCCAGTTCCTGCTCCGCGATCAGTCCAGGCCGAGTCTCCGAAGCCTGCTTTAAACGCGTGTAGGCCGCGTGATACGCCGCATAAATAGATTCCGCGCTGTGTATATTGCTCTGCGCCCGCGTTACCGAATCCTTCGCGCGTCGTAAGCCGGCCTGCGCCCCCGTGACCTCGGCACTCAGTTCCGGCACTTCCAGAACCGCGAGCGTTTGCCCGGTTTTCACGTGATCGCCCACATCCACATAAATCTTGCGAATGTAGCCAGCCACCTTGGCGTGCACATCCACCTGCTGATACGCGTGAAACGCGCCTGATAGCGTGACCGCATTCTCGATCGGCGCGCGCTTCACCAGCGCCACCGCGGCCGACGGAAGCGTTTCATCGGACGCGTCCGCCTTCGTGGTCGGCCTCGTTAATAGGCGCGCTGCGATGAGTCCTACGACCACAACCGCGGTAATCGCCGCAATTCTCTGCTTTGAATTCATTCGTTCCCCTGTCCGGCTGGTCGCGCCGGCTCCAGTTTTCAAAAGTAAAGGTGCGATTCGGAGTTCCAGTCAGGCTTATGACTTGAGAACGTGCGATCCTTGATCGGTACACGCTGGACGTACACCAACCGAAAAAATCAAACCTAATTTAGAACCCTAATAAGGATGAATTCAGGAATGAAAGGGCGGAGGACGATTAGAGAGGCTTTCTTCGTAGTAGAGACGTGGCAGCGGCGGCCCAGCAGGTGCGAACCGCGGATAAAAAACCGGCACTTCCAGCACCGTCAACGTCGAAACAGGCGGAACCCATTTCGCCGCGTCACTATCCATGTGCTGCCGGACCGGCTGTCCCGAGATCGATTTAACGATCGCCCCCGTGGAGAGACTCGTCCGGAAGGTCCGCGTCGCCAGACTTAACGTCAGCCCGCAGATCGCAAGCACGACGACGGCAATCTCCCACCGCCGAAGCACACGCTTCCCCAGGTGATTTTCCAATAGCAACATGGACTGCTGCCCCACCTAGGAATTATAGCAACATCCGCGCACCCAAGTTCGAACCCAGGTAACCGCGGCCAGAGGCAAGATGGCCGGGTGCCGGGTGCCCCATTCTAAATTTCGCGTTCTTTGCGAAATCTAGAGCTTGCCCTGAGCTTGTCGAATGGCGTGGGGATTTTCTCCGCTGCTTGCCCTTCGGCTTACTCGTGCCCTTGAGATTGAGCGCCACTGCAGCGCGGATGAGATCTTTCAACGCCGCCTCATTGATCTTGTCGCCTTCATGGATGTCGATGGCGCGCCTCACATTCCCCTCGAGGCTTGAGTTGAATAGACCGGAAGGGTCCTTCAATGCAGCGCCCTTGGCGAATGTCATCTTGACAACGTTCTTGTAAGTCTCTCCCGTGCAGACGATGCCGCCGTGGGAAAAGACAGGAGTCCCCGGCGATTTCGGCTTGGCCCACTTCCACTCTTCGACGATCTCAGGATCTGCCTCGTGTATGATTGTGCGCACTTTCGCGAGCGTCTTCCCACGCCAGTCCCCAAGTTCCTTAACCTTCTCATCGATGAATCGAGAGGCCGGTTCCATCGAGATGCCGTCCTTTCATCTGCAGTTCCAACTCTCGCACTAATTTAGCTTCGCTCAGCGGTCACCTGCAACCTCCACAAGTAGAACCCTCTCCGGCTCGATAGCAGTTCGGACGGGGGCAGTCCGCATGCGGGCCCAATAGGGACGATTGGAACGTTGAACGCATGACGACCCCAAACTAAAGGTCAGCCAAGCCCGCTGAACGTCAGTAACCCGCTTGAGTTCTTTTCAGCGAACACATCATATCGGTATCTTTCTAATAGCCTGTGTGAGTCGAGGAAAGTAAACTAGCAGGCTGCGAAAAAGTCGATCTGTCAATCGATTTTGGGTGGCGCAGCGCTTCACAGCGCTGCGATGGCCGCTTTGTTTTGAATGGCGGCTTTAGCTGCTGGGGTCAAGAGCTGCTGGGGTCAAGGTGCGGGTCGCGAGAGGTTTTTTCGCAGCCTGCTAGCCTAGACTAGTCTAGGAGGCATCGTGATCGAGCAAAAAATTAACGAATTCTTTGGCGATGCCGAGTCTACCGGCTTTGGAACCGGCTGGTGGAGCGGGATATTGTCGGCCTTTTTTGGATTTCTTGCATTCGGAGCAGTCCTGTGCCTGCATTTTCCGCAGCTACTAACCTCTCCTGAGCTGCGTTCCCATTATCCGATGCACATCATGCGCGTTTTGATCCAATGCCTCATCGTGGGCGCGATCTGGCTCGGAATCGTTGCTTCGATTCGGCGCAAGAAAAAGACGTTGGCATTGACCGGAACGTTGTTTGCTATCGCTGCGACGGCGTTGGGAGGTTCGAGCGTACGGATCAACCCGAACCTGGGGAATGGACCTGCCATCGGCCTGGACTGGTTTTTGCTTGATATGCTCTTGATGGCGATCATCTACGTGCCTCTCGAAAGACTATGGCCCCAGTACCCCGAACAAGGAACATTCAGGAATGAATGGACTTTGGATGTGGTCTATTTCATGTCCACTCATTTCCCGATACAGGTTTTGTCTTTTCTGGTCTTACTGCCCGCAACCCAAGCCGTGAAGTATTTAGGCGTTCCGGTTCTTCAACATTCGATCGCTCGCATACCCTGGCTTTTCCAGTTTTTACTGGCGGTTGTGGTTGCTGACGTCGCCGAATACTTCATCCATCTGGCTTTGCATAGAGTGCCGTTTCTGTGGCGTTTTCATGCCGTTCACCATTCTTCGAAGGCGCTGGACTGGATCGCGGGCTCCCGCTCCCACTTTGTCGATGACACGCTGGTACGCGGATTTATCCTCGTTCCTCTCATACTTGGATTTTCGCAATCGATCATCTTTGCCTATCTGATCTTTGTTACGCTTCACGCTACCTGGACTCACTGCAATTTCGGTCCCAATGCCAAATGGCTCGAAAAGTATCTGGTTATGCCCAGATATCATCATTGGCACCATACTTCCCAAAAAGAGGGCATCGATAAGAACTTCGCTATTCATTTTCCGTGGATTGATAAGCTTTTTGGAACTTACTACTATCCTGATGAGTGGCCGGAACGCTACGGCCTGGACGGCGAAGAAATTGCCCATGGCTTCGTCGGGCAAACGATTGAACCTTTCACCAAGAGAAAACGAACGTCTTAGAAGGCTGCGGAAACAGTCGATCTGTCAATCGATTTTAGGCGGCGCAGCAATCGACTTTGGGTGGCGCAGCCCCTTCTGGATTGTCCGCCAAACCTTGTCATTACGACCGACGGGAGGAATCTGCTCGTGGCCGGCACCACGTCGCTCGCTTCAGCACTGCGATAACCGCTTCGTTTTTAATGGCGGCTTTAGCCGCTGGGGTCAAGATACGGGTCGCCAGAGGTTTTTCCGCAGCCCGTCAAAAATCCAGCACGCCGAATGGAACGTCCTTGGGCACTTCTTCACCCGTTCTCGTTGCCTTCACCAAGCCCAAATATTTCATCACTCTGACAGTCATAAATCCAAAATCATATTCAGATTCGTCGTGGCTTAGTCGCAAAAGACGCGGATAGTGGTGATGATTATTCTGAAAACAAGCGCTAAAGGTTGCCGTTACCGGTAGCCACTCGCCAATGTTCATGGCGTTGTCGTCGTCATCGTGATACCGCCGATATCCAAATGTGCGGGTGTGGGTCCAATAGTTTTGAACCATATTGACCCACTGTGCAAAAATTCGAATTCCAATCCACATCGCCAACACAAACTTCAGGTCTCCAACCAACTTCCAGAAAAGAAAGAAACTGAAGGCTTGTGCAAGGATTGCAAAAACCGGATGCGCCACCACCCGAAAAGTCCGAGACCTTAAAATCTCGTCGCCGGCCATATTGTCAATACATCGATACGGCATGACGCACAAGTAGAAGGTGCGCCAAAAACCGTCACCTGCAAGTTTATTGGGATCCCCGGGATGGTCTGCATTTTTGTGATGCAATCGATGGCGATTTACCCAGGCGATCGGGTCTACATAAAGCCCGAAGACGTTATTCACAACAGTAACGGCTCTTATGAACCATTCCTTGTAGTCGAGCGAACGATGAGCAATGCCCAAATGAAGAACATCGGCCAGATACAACCCGCCAGAAAACCAGCAAAAGATAAAATAGACTCCGCCGATCAATAGTCCGGTCCAAGGTCCCAAATGTGCTGGGGCGAAGTACATGGAAGCCAGCATGTACAAAACGATAATCAAATAGCCCGTGAGATTGTATATTTTCACGATGGAGCCTCCCCCGTTGTCGGGTCATTCAAGCAGAAATCGGAGTTCCTTTCAATTAACAAGTTAATTACATAGAGTTCATTCGGCAGTTCTTCAACTGTTTTGGCGGGTGGCCCACTCAAGCCCGATTTTGGCTTGAGTGGGGAAGTTCAACGGCTGGGGGAAATGTGGGACAGGCAATCAGGGACAGACAGGAGATTCCCGTTTTCAGGGAGCCAAGTTTACAAGAACAATGGTGGACGTCCCGTCTGTCGCCATATTTCAGGGGGTGCCATGGTGGGATTGACGATCGTATTGGAGAGCGAAGACGGCAGGGCTCTTGCCACCGTAGAGGATTTGAAAAACCGCCTGTACCATCTTCTACCCAAGCACGACGACGATCATTTCCAAATGATTCGATCCATCGATTGGTACGGAGATACGGTGTTCAACCGACTGCAGGCCGCCACCTTCCTCAAGTGGGAAACGCTGCGAGGAAACGGGAATTCAAAAGAAGACGAAGACTTGGTTTCTGCGATTCGAGAACTCGCTTTTCGACTGCAGACAGAACCTCATCTGTATTTAAAGTTCTATGGAGACTAGGCGGGTTGCAAATGTGGGGACTGACGAGACGTTATACAATTTTCCTGCGCACAGGCTCTTTCACGTTCTAGCGGCGAAGTACGATAGCTCGACAAAGCCGTTCTTGTAAGCGACCACATTCTTCAAATTCCACCTCTCCTCCGTCGGGGAACCATCGAACAGCCGGAGTCCTTCACCCAACAGGACAGGCGCAATCGTCAACCGGATTTCGTCCACCAGTCCGAGTTCGAGAAAGCGCTGGCACAACATGGCCCCGCCTACGAGCCATATGTTTCGATATCGAGGCGCGAGTTTCACGTCAACTAACGTCTTGAGATCGCCCGCATAGAACTCGACGGTCTTCATCGAACTCGCCGGCGGCCATTCCCTGCCGCTCACTACCACGACCGGAGTATCGCCATAGGGCCAGCCCAGTTCCAGCGCGTGTTCATACGTGCGGGAACCCAGTACATAACAGTCGATCGCTTTGACGAAGGTCGCAACTTCCTCCTCTGAAATGGAAACCCCGGCTTCGTAGACCCTACCAGGGCTATCCATCCAGGAAACACTGTTGTCCTTCTTCGCGATGAAACCATCGAGGCTGGAAACCACGTGCAAGGTTACACTTCGTTTTTTGGCGTTTCCTTCGCTGCGTGACATAGTTCCTCTTCGCGGAGACTCGAAACTCTTCTGGAATCCCTCGGGTGGCCCACTCAAGCCCGATTTTGGCTTGAGTGGGTAGTTCGCGTCTCCGCACTCCCGCGCCTTGTGATTTGGACTTTCATCCCTGTTGAGGGGGTTGGCCCCGTCGCAGACTCCAGAGTGCGCGGACCGAGAGTATGAGGGAGAACATCCCAGCCACTCCGAGCGCATGCAGCGTCCAGACGAACAAGAAGGCTGGGCTCGACTTGGCGATCTGGCCGTGAAACATGCCTCCCGCTCCCATCACGTGGATGATAGGTATGCCCAGCCCGATGATCGAACCGATGAGCATGATGATTAATCCCGACCGCCGCTCGCCGAGCACCAGCGTTCCGTACAGCAAGAGCACCAGGACGGGCACCGCAACGAGGGTTGAGCCCCCGGCCTCGGGCGTCCCGACCCTGGCGTGGATGGTGTCGCTCGTCAGGTGCAACGTCAGCAACAGGATCGTGAGCAGAGACGTGATCGTTAACAAGAGGTTTTGTTTCATTCGATATTCTCCAGCGGACGGGTGGCCCACTCCTCGACGGGGTGGCCCACTCAATCCCGATTTTGGCTTGAGTGGGGATATTCAGATCGACTCAATTCTGTCGTCCAGAGCGGAACCGATCATAGCAAAGCGATGATCTCAGTATTCAAATCACACGGTTCCGTGACCTCCCGCACCGACACACCGAATGTTTCTTGCGAGAGTAATTTAGCCGCAAGTGTGGCCAGCCTCCACGGACCCAGAGTCCGATGGGGGCCTTATTTTGGGCGAAAGTAAAGTACCGGGGAGCCCAGGTTGCGCCGAGCGATCAACGATCTTTGAAAACCGAATGCGGGAAAAACGCCTGCCCCTCCACCGACGCCGAGGCGCGGCTAGGCGATCATTTCAATGTGCGCAACTCGTTTGATTGCAAGATTTTACGCGGATCTTGTTGCAGCCCTAGGATTAAAATCTAATTTTCTCCTAACCCGATGATTTCAAAGAACCGGGGTAGAGGGGGGACACTCCCCGGAAGTAATCCAAAGCGAACCTAAACCCTGAGCGACCCACGGAATCCCCTCGCGGCATAGTAAGATTCCGCACCGTTGTGATACACGAAAACAGTGTCGAAGCGGCGATCACAGAAGAGGGCGCCGCTGAGTTTTCTGATAGCAGAAGGCGTTTTCACCCAGCTCGACGTCTTTGTATCGAAATTCCCGCGTTTCTGCAACTCTCGATATTCCTCTTCCGTTAAGAGCTCAACGCCCATGGCCGCTGCCATGTCCATAGCGTTATCTTTTGGTTTATTTTCTTTTCTTGAATCCAGCGCCTCACGGTCGTAGCAGAGACTTCTGCGACCTTTTGGACTCTCCGCTGCACAATCATAAAAAATGTATTCGCCCGTCTTCTTGTCATGACCAACAACATCCGGTTCACCGCCGGTTCTTTCCATTTCATTGAGTGACCACAGTCTTTCAGTATTAGTTTCGAGCTTTGCTTGTAGCTTCGCCCATTCCAAACCTTGATGGCGGTTCATGTTTTTCTCAAAACGGGATTGCAATGCTCTGAGTAGTTGTTCACGTTGTTTTGGTGACAAGTCCTTTTTATTGCTATTGATGTTCCGCGCCGTTGTTGCTTTCATAGTCGTCGCTTTCCACGTTTCTTATCTGTTACTCCGCTGCGCTCCGCCACATGCTTCTTTTTTCGGCTTGTCTTTGCGTTCTTATCAGTTCGCAGTTTCCATGCTGTTCGGAGCGCGCCCGTCAATACATCCTCGCTCGCCGCCGCCAGGCGAATATGTGTGTGTCCCATCTTTCCCCAGCCACCAGGAATCGGCAGGAAAATCTCAGGCGCCTCCTCCACAAAGGTCGCCTGCAGCTCAAGCGTAAGCATGAGGTTTCCGTACCCCTCTGCTTGCGAGGCCAGCGAAGCGAATTTCCTGCCTCCAACACGAAAAGCCGGCAATCCTGCGTGGGAGTACTCTTCGACCCCCTCGAGGCTCAGTGCAATCCTGCGAAAGTCTGCTGCGGTCATCGGGTGACTCCCCGGAACTGTGGTGCTGCGGCATCATCTGCCGATCGAAGATCACAGGTCCGCGTACGAACCCGAGCCAGCCGCCGATCTTTTCGAAATCAGTCGTCGAACGACGTGGCCTTTCCACATCCACAATCCTGAAACGATCATTATAGGAACGAAGACATACCTGGTAGCGGGAGCGTAGTTTGGAATTTTGTCAAACGGACTATAGATATAGCCGAGTATTGGAATGCTGAACACGAGGTGAATCCAGCGAAAAATTGAACGTGTGATGCCTCGGTTCACGATGTTGGCTGCATTAGCGGATGTGGCCATGATGTCACTCCTCGAATTTTGTTCAGTCTCTTTTGTTTTTGCGATCCCCTCGACTCACGACTTTTGAGCCGCCGGAGGCGACCAGCCGGGCGTTTCAGCGCCAAACTGCTTAGCGTACTCCGCAACCAACCGCTGCCAACCGTTGAACTTCATGGCGTTGACGCCGGTGATGGCTCCAATCGGGTTACCCGCGAGGAACCGATCCAGGACGTCGAAGCAGATATGCCAGCCCGCAGCGCCCCAAGAGATGTAACGGCGATCAATGCTGTGCCACAGCGTCAGGCGCGTCCCGCTGCCCACGGCTTCGAGTTCCCACCGGATGTCGCCGTACTCGAGCAGCCTCGGAGCATCGGCTCGCGTCACCTTTGTTTCCATTGGCTGCGGCGTTCCCACCCAGGTCATATTCACCGCTCCAACCGTGCCCAGGCTGCCGTCGACCACAAAAGGAGCCCACTCGCGCAATTGCGCCGGATCGGTCAGCGCCTCCCAGACTTTTTCCGGCGAGTGGCGCAATTGTCGAACGAGAAT
>DATMOO010000037.1:0-65690 GCA_035568275.1 Candidatus Sulfotelmatobacter sp. | reverse complement strand
CCTCCTTCTGCCAAATTCGAAGGCCACACGGTCGTCCCCTAGACTTACCGGGTCTTCTATTCCATTAGATGGTCAGAAGTGGCAAAAGAATCGCTTCGAACGTGTCGACGCGCGGCAGCTCAAATCAGAGCTAATGCGATAATCATGTGTGCCGCACAGCACTTCGCTCCAGACTCGAACATCAGTTTTTCGCCGATCCTTCCGCAAGGAGTTTCCCGCCGCGGTTCGCGGGGAAGGAGTCTATGTGTGGGATTCCGCGGGAAACAAGTATCTCGATCTGGCGGGCTCAGCGGCCGTGAATTTAATCGGTCACGGTGTTCCCGAGATCTCGGCGGCCATGGCGGAGCAGGCGGGCAAACTGGAGTTCGTTCATACCAGCCAGTTCACGACTCCCATCGCTGAGGAATATGCCGGGGAACTGCTGGCCTTCGCGGGAAAGCATTTCGAAGGTGGAGCAGTTTACTTTACCTGCGGAGGTTCGGAATCGGTCGAGACGGCGCTGAAACTCGCGCGTCAGTATCAGGTAGAAATTGGCCAGAGCCAGCGGCACCAGATTCTCAGCCGGCACCAGAGCTATCACGGGTCGACGCTCGGCGCGCTTTCGGTCTCCGGCAACAAATGCCGGAGGGAAATGTACCTGCCAATGGTGCGCGAGTTCCCGCATATTGGCATGCCGTATTGCTACCGCTGCGCTTTCGACTGCACCGACGGATGCCGCAACTGCGGACAGCAGTACGCGGCCGAGCTCAAGCGAGCGATCGAAAATGCCAATGGTGAGGCAGCCGGCTTCATTTTTGAGCCGGTGAGCGGGGCCACGCTCGGAGCGGTTCTCCCTCCGCCGGGATATCTGCAATCGATCGCTGAAATCTGCCGTGAAAGTGGTGTGCTCCTCATTGCGGATGAGGTCATGACCGGCATGGGTCGTACCGGCCGGAATTTCGCCGTCGAGCATTGGGATGTGAAGCCGGACATTCTGGTCACGGCGAAGGGACTTTCCAGCGGGTACGCACCGTTGGGCGCGGTCATTGCCAGCAAGAAGGTGGTCGACGCTATTGCCACCGGGTCGGGAACATTCCTGCACGGCTTCACCTATAACGCTCACCCTATCTCGCTGGCTGGCGGACGAGCCGTTCTACGGTACCTGCAGACCCGCAAGTTGGTGGGAGCCAGTGATTCCAGTGGCTCCGGAACGCCAGCCGCGTTCTTCAAAGCGGCGCTCGAAACTCTGCGTGATCAGGAATCGGTCGGCGACGTCCGGGGCATCGGCTTGCTCTGGGGGATCGAATTCGCTGCTGACAAATCGACGAAGCGTCCCTTCCAGCCCGCCCGAGGGTTCTCCACCCGAGTAGCTGCGGCCGCTCTTAAGCGGGGTCTTCTCGTCTATCCCCTGCAGGCCAGCGTCGACGGGACCGCGGGCGATCACATCCTTCTTGCCCCCCCGGCAGTCATCACCCCGGATCAGGTGTCATGGTCGGTCGACCAATTGGCCAGCGCCATCCGCGAAGCTCAACAGTAGCCTCGTCGATGACTGTTCATCCTGATCTCTTCGCCTGGAGATGAGGACATTAGCCACAGCTTTTCAAGGACTTACCGCTTGATGATTGTTTGAGCCTCCCTGCATTGCTCTCGCCCTCGCTCTGGGCGAAATTTGTTCGTGAAAAGCAGCCAGCTACAGGCCTGGAGGCTCATATAGCAACTTCCGGATCACACACCATGACTGAATTCTGCGAACAGGTAAATTCACGAGTGCGGTCAGAGATGCGCCGCAAACGTCTCGTCCCCGATATGCTCCGTCTCCAGGAAAGCTGGACAGCAACGCCAGAGAAAAGGGCGCTGCTCTGGCTGGCCGCGCACACGCCTTCCTGGATCGGCCCCGACCATCTCACCGTTCTCGGTCTGGCGTCGCAAATTGGCGCCGGAGTCTGCTACGCCTTGGCTGCACGCAATCGCTATGCTCTGCTGGGCGTCATCGCCTGCCTTGCGCTGAACTGGTTGGGAGACTCTCTCGACGGTACGCTCGCCCGGGTCCGTCACTGCCAGCGACCGCGCTACGGGTTCTACGTCGACCACATCGTTGACAGCTTTGGAGCGCTTGCCCTGATGGGTGGGCTTGCCCTTTCCGGCTACATGCATCCCCGAATCGCGATCGGCTTGCTGGTGGCTTTTCTGATGCTCTCGATCCAGTCTTACCTTGCGACCCACGCACTCGGAGAATTCCGCATTTCGTTCTGGCGATTCGGCCCGACTGAGCTTCGTATCTTGCTCGCGATCGGCAACGTTGCGCTGCTCTGGAGGCCTGTCGTGAGTCTGTTTGGAGGAAAGTACCGGCTGTTTGATGTCGGCGGCGCCATTGGCCTGGTGGGCATGAGCCTGATGCTGGTGTTCTTTACGGCGCAGAACACCATCCGGCTTTATCGCGAGGAAAGGATTTCGCGATGACCACGCAATCACTGCTTCCGGAACTCGAGATCGAGAAGGTTTCTCGTCCCGCACACGGCCGAAGGCGCACCCGAGACATCCTGCTGCGCTGGCTGAAGTTCAACCTCGTCGGCGGAATCGGGATCGCCGTGCAGTTCGCCGCATTGTTTGTGCTGAAAGGTATCTTCCACTTCAATTATCTTGCGGCCACCGCCGTGGCGGTCGAAGCCGCAGTGGTTCACAACTTCGTATGGCATGAACAGTTCACCTGGTCCGACCGCGTGCAAACGTCGTGGCGCCGATCCCTTCCTCGATTCGCGAGGTTCAATTTGACCACAGGAGCCGTCTCAATCCTGGGCAATCTGGCGCTAATGAAGGTGATGGTGGGCTACGGCGGAATGAACTACCTGCTTGCGAATGCCCTGGCGATCGCACTGTGCTCGCTGGCGAACTTCCTGGTCAGCGAGCAATGGGTATTCGAGGAATGACCTCGGTTCCGGTGACACCACGCGTAAAAGTTTGCCGAAAAAAATACATTGGATAACCGCTTTGGGGTGGCGCAGCGCTTAACGTCTATCGATAAACGCTCACATGTGAATTCAATCGAAAGAACTCGAAATTTGAGCGGCTAAGGCCTGGGTACGTAAACTATCCTGACTCGTCTCCCAGCCTGGCATCTCCGTTGTGGATTATTTTCCGGTTTGCCCATGGGATTAGAATCACGGCAAAAAGCGAATGGGACTGGAACTCCACCCGCCCCAGCCGCGCCAACTTCTTCGCATCGATCCGATCATTCTTGCGCTTACGCCGCTTCGACCCCTCCATCCGCCGCGGGTTGGCCACCAGCACCTCGTGTCCCTCAGCCGGTCCAGATTGGGCCCCAGCTCAGCTCGCGGACCCGCTTCTGCTGCGCTCGCCGAAGTCGACTTCAGCTCCAGCTTTCCTTGCAGTTTCTCCACCAGCTCCGCCAGTACTTCCTTGGGTTCTCGCTGCACTGGGCGCCGAGCTTTCGCCCGCTTCGCTCTAGGTTCCTTCTTCATGGGAGAATTGGTATTCTTCTTCAAGGGTCGATCTCCTTATCCTTCGGGATTGCACTACGAGTGCTTTGATCACCGGTAGCTTCGCGCGATCCGTGATCGGGGATCGACCTTCTCATCCCACGCTCAAAACCCCTGCCCAGAGGAAGATGAGCGAAATCGCCTGTCTACGACACCTTACCTATGTGCGACTCGCCTGCCTTATATTGTGCTGGTGCCGCTCTGGCTGGTTTAATCCCGAGCGTAGGCCCTTAATCTTTATGGCAATTGCTCTAGCTAGAAGGCCGTGTCGAATGGCGCACGACAGCGCCATACCACGTTCAACTTCAACTCGATCAGAAAGCACAACCGTTGAAGGTTCCGAGCACCGTTCATCTCCAAGGAAAGGTAGTTCGCGCCTTTAGGAGCGATGGTCGACTCAGATGCGGGGACCGCGTTGGGTTCAAAATCTGGGTTTGTCAACCAGGAGATGAGCCCACCGGCCCGGCTTTCGTCTATTGCGAGCAGCTCATGCAGGCGAGCCACGTTGAGGTGTATCTTCATGGGAGCCCGCCGAATTGTGAACTGGCGGCCTATGAGTTCGCGCTGATCAGTGCTCCAACCGATCAACCGAGCATGACTGTTGCACAACTCCAAGAACTGGCTCACTCCTCAGTTCCAACCAAACGGCAATCCGTTCCGCAAAAGAGATCGTGGTGGGGGCGCATGTTCCGTCGTCAGCAGTGATCAAGTAGTCTCAGCTGGCGTTAAATCTCTATTGCTCAAAACCCCCTCGCTAGGGCGAGCAGACGGCGGAAGCTTGCGCTAAACGTCTGCGACCGGATGTTTCGTGGCTGCGTCGGAACACAAAGGTGAGAGTAGTAAGGGCTGCGCGGTAAACACCTCGCGATCCGCTTACTCTGCGATCTTCACGACAATCTTCCCATAATTTTTCCCGTCCTCCAGCAACTTATAGGCCTCAACCCCACGCTCCAAAGGCAGTTCATGACCGATCTGTGGCGTGAGCTTCTTTTGGCGGATCCACTCCGATAACTGCTTCCATGCCGGCTCCATGATCTCTTTTTTCTGGGATAGATACGTAAGCCAGAGTCCCTGCACGCTGGCCGACTTCGCGTACATCGCGCGCAAGTCGATCTGCGGAGCCCTTCCTGTCGCAGTTCCGTACTGGATCACGCGGCCGAAGTCTCGTAGGCAGCGAAGACTCTTTGCCGTGTGCTCGCCGCCGAGCATTTCGAAGACGGCATCCACACCTTCGCCATGCGTGAGATTCTTCACAACCTCTTCATACTCGTGCCGTTTGTAGTTGATCGGGTGCTGCAGCCCGAGTTCCTTGACCCGGGACAGCTTCTCGTCCGAGGAGGACGTGCCGTACATCTCCACTCCAAGCAGTCGCCCGATCTGTACCGCCGCTGTTCCGACGCCCCCGGCGACGGCATGAATCAGAACGCGCGGAGTGCGATTGCTTGCCTCTTCTCGGTAGACAACCGAGGGCGCCGGATTGCCCGGCGTCATTCCCGCCTGCCAGTAGCCAAGGTACGCAGTGAAGTAGTTCACCGGGAAAGCCGCAGCCTGTTCGAAGGTCCACTGCTCAGGGATAGGCCAAAGCATGTTCTCGTAAGTAGCTGCTTTCTCCGCAAAGGCTCCCCACTGCGTATAGCCCATGACGCGGCGTTCTGCGCCTTCCTCAACGCCAGCGAACTCCCGCCCCGCAACCAACGGAGGCGGAGGAGTTCCGGGATACCCACCCTTCGCAGTCATAAAGTCAGCAAAATTGAGGCCTCCGGCGAAGACACGCACTATGGTTTGACCATTCTTGGGCTTGGGCTCCGGTACGTCCTGAATCGCCAAAGCTTCAGGGCCGGCTAGGCTGGTAATTACCAAGGCTTTCATGAGGGAAGTTTAGCAGGAGGAAGTCAGATACTTGAGCGGGCGAGTCAGGAGGTCAGGGGCGGATGCGGCCGAACTGGGTACACGCATGGCACCATTGAGCCTTCCCCAAGGTGTAACCGAGAGGTATATACTTTTTGCGTCAGTCTACTGTTCCTCCGGCCTGCCCCAGAGGGCCGGAACGGGGCGTGCATTCATTCCCCTAATTCTTGCGCCCCGCTTTAAGAAAGGCCAACCCGCCGGGGGCGGCGATGGCTGGCTCGGGTGCATCGTCCGGTAGCACAGGGAAAGTGCATCCGCGGGGAGGTATACCGTGGATCTCATTTTTGTACGTCTTCTTTTTGTTCTCGTTGTAGGCGCAACCTGCTTTGTTATTGAACCCTTCAACCTGACGGCACGATGGGACGCCGGTGTCGGACTACTCATTGGCGCGGGCATCGTTCTATTCGAGTGGAAGCTGCGAACGGTCAGTCTCAAGCGTCTGATCGGAGCCGCGATCGGAAGCTTCCTCGGCATCTGCGGGGCGTACCTGTTCGCGCTGGTCATCCGCAGTAGCGTTCCGGCGGGGCACACCCAAAGTTTCCTCCAGATTCTGGTCATGCTCCTGATGGCATACGTCGGCCTCGCCGCCGGCGCCAACAAGGGCGATCTGCTGAATCTGGCTGCCTTGGGTGGAATCTTCGGCGGTGAGAAGCAAGGAAAGAAGAGTTACAAGATTCTCGATACAAGCGTCATCATCGACGGACGAATTGCCGACATTGCCGAGACCGGATTTCTCGACGGCGTCATTGTTACGCCGCAGTTCGTGCTGCGCGAGTTGCAACTGGTCGCCGATTCTGCAGACTCGTTGAAGCGGAATCGCGGCCGCCGCGGCCTCGATATTCTCCAGCGCCTGCAGAAGGTCGCGAACCTGCAGATTCAGATCGTGGAAGACGATTTTCCCGCGGTCCGCGAAGTCGATCTCAAGCTGATTGAACTAGCCAAGCTGTATGAAGGCAAGATCATCACCAACGACTTCAACCTGAACAAGGTGGCGCAGCTGCAGGGCGTAGAGGTGTTGAATATCAACGAGCTCGCCAACTCGCTGAAGCCCATCGTGCTGCCCGGCGAAACCATGCGCGTGTTCATCCTCAAGGAAGGCAAAGAATACAACCAGGGCGTAGCCTATCTGGATGACGGCACCATGGTGGTCGTCGACAACGCGCGCAAAATGATTGGCAAGACCATCGATGTGTCGGTGACATCCGTTCTGCAGACCACGGCAGGGAAGATGATTTTTGGAAAATGGGATGAACGCGCCGCTTATTCCCGGCAGGCTGTCCCAGTGCCGGTGACACCTACCGCGGTCCCGGTGGTCCCGACCACGACAACGGCGGTGCCGAGCCCGACGGCTGTCGAGACGAAAACTGGCCCGGTTTAGACGTCCAGAGATTGTTTGCCGCTTGCCTGAGAAATGCACACGGCTTGCCCGGTGACCGGGGTGACGTGTGCCCGTCGATTATTTGAATAAGCCGCCTTCGCGCCCGTATACTTACAGCCCGCCATGAAGGTTGTTGTCATTATTCCCGCTGCCGGTCTTGGGACACGCATGGCCCCAGTGTCGAGCGCGAAAGACAGTAAGCCTCATCTTACGAAGCAATTCACCGAGCTTGCCGGAACGCCGATCCTCATCCACACGCTGCGCAGGTTCGCTGCCGTCGACGAGGTCGCCGAAATCTGGATGGCGCTGCGAGAAAATGAGATCGAAAGCTTTCGCGAGCGGCTGGAGAAAGAATCGAGCGCTGTGCGCCAAAAGAAGATCGAGTTGGTGGTTGGAGGCGAGCACCGTCAGCAATCCGTAGAGCACGCGCTCAATGCGATTGCCGCCGCGCCTGATGATATTGTGCTTGTCCATGATGCGGTCCGGCCTCTGGTTACGAGCGATATCATCCACGAGGTCATTGAGGCCGCCCGCAAATACGGTGCAGCGATTGCGGGACTTCCCGCGGTCGATACCGTGAAACAAGTTGAACGCACCGCTGAAGGGGCGATCGTCAAGGCGACGATTCCACGCGCTAGCGTCGTACTGGCACAAACTCCACAGGGATTCCGCTATGAAGTAATCAAGAAGGTTTTCGATGAGGCCTCCGCAGATGGCTTCATGGGCACCGACGAGGCTTCGCTGGCCGAGCGCTCCGGACATGAAGTGGCCGTGGTGATGGGCTCGCCGAAGAACATAAAGATCACTACGCCAGGAGACATGGAGTTAGCAGAATTCTATTTAGGGAAATGAAGCCACGGACTGCGCGGATTTCCACGGATAACCCGACGACAGAATGCCAAAGACCAACGACCGACGACCAGCGACCGCACAGCCATCAACTCGCATTGGATATGGCTTTGACTCCCACGAATTTCGACCCAGCATTCCGTTGAAGATCGGGGGCATTACGCTCCAACACGACAAGGGACTCGGTGGTCACTCCGATGGTGACGTGCTGCTGCACGCCATTACCGACGCGCTACTGGGGGCCATCGCCGCGCCGGACATTGGAGCGCTGTTTCCACCCTCGGATCCGAAGTGGAAAGGCGCCGACTCGGTGATCTTTTTGCGTGAGGCGTTAAAGAGAGTAGACGACGCCGGCTACGCGGTCGCCAACATCGACGTCAGCCTTATCTTGGCGGCTCCGAAGATCGGTCCTCACGCATCAACGATTCGAACGCGAGTGGCGGAGTTGTTGGGTGTGCACTGCGATTGCATTGGGCTGAAGGCGAAGACTCCAGAGGGACTCAATCTGGATGCCGCGGCTATCGCGCATGTCGTGGTCTTGCTGCAGAAAGTGCGTCAGAAGCGTCGCCGAACGAAATCACGCTGAAGGCCACTTCCGCAAAACGCCCGGAATTTCTCTGCGCTCTCCGCGCGATCTACTCAGCGAACTCTGCGGTCAAAGCTTCTTACCGCGGAGTTCGCGCAGAACTGCCGCCGAGAGCGCAGAGAAAAGTCGAAGGCACTCGAAATGATCTGGACGGTCCATCCCAATTCGGCCAGACCAAGAGGGCCACAAGCAGCGATATGGCCGCGATCGACTCGACCATTTTCCTCGCGGCTTGTTTGGCATTGGCAGTTAGGCTTTGGCTGCTTCGATCAGTGCACGAAAGAGTTTGCGCGAAGCCTCGTCCTCATCCACGGACCGTTCGGGGTGCCACTGCACGGCGAGGACGAAATGATCAGTAGCAGTTCCTTCCACGGCCTCGATGATGCCGTCATCGGGGCAGCGAGCCACGATACGCAATCCTTCGCCGAGCGCATCTGCGGACTGATGATGGGAAGAGTTCACCGGCACGACAATTGAACTGCCATCGCTCGACTTCTGATTGCTATCTGCCTTCCCGATGATCCTCGCCAACAAAGAATCTCCCGAGACCTCGACCGAGTGCGCGATCGCAACCGTTCGTCCGGCTTCGTGATTGACCTTTGCCCGGGTGGCTTCTGGCAGGAAGTCGGGAATATGTTGAATCAAGGAGCCCTTGCAATAGACATTCAGACTCTGCAGGCCATAGCAGATGCCGAGCACGGGTTTTCGCCCGGCATAAGCATCGTCGAGCAGGAGGGTGTCAACGTCATCGCGACGAGGATCAGATTTCGCGGTATGCGGCGAGCGGGCTTGCTGGAATCTCCCGGGATCAATATCAGCATTGCTGCCCGGTAGCAGCACACCATCGCAGCGGTCCATGAAAGCCCCGACTTCCGCCGGCGTGCGGTCGAGCGGAATGCGAACCGGCTCTCCGCCCGCCAGCACCACCGCTCGCTCGTATTGCGGAATGGCGCGCTCGCCGTATTCGCGGTCGGTCGAGTGCGGCATGGGGATGGCGATGCGGGCAGGCATTTGCTATCCCATTCTCTCGATCGCCGACAGAGCTTTCACCTGCCGATAGTGCCGGATTTCCATGACCAGCGACAGCACAAAGATGATTGTCCCTGCAACCAGGGCCATGGGCAGCGCGATCTGGCGGTAGGCGATTCGCATGTCGGGGTGGATTCCCCGCAGCGCCGACACGATCATTGTGCCGAAAATTGCAATAAAGAGACTCACCGCGAAACAGATCAGCGTTCCGATGAAGGTTGCAAGCAACACTCGTACGGGAATGCCATACCAGCGTGGCGCGCGCGGTACTGTTCCGGTAGCCTTCAACTTCAAACCCGGCGTTTGTAGAGGATGGCGAATTCGAACCCATTATTGGGCGGGAATAGCTCCGCAACTTTGCGTAACCGCTCGGCCAAGGCGGATGGCGAGATCAGCGGGTAGTCGCGCTCCCGCAAGTCCCCGTAGTCAAAGTCGAGGTAAAGCGAGAGCAGATAAATCGAGATAGTGTCGGAAAAAGTGGCTTCAAGATATTCGTTCTTAAAGCGCTCGGCGTCAGGACCGTTGGCGGTGGCCAGCTTGCGGGATTCAAATGCGTCGAGCGACGTCTCGCCCCGAACTCCGGCTTCCACCTGGCTCCAGGCGAGCTCGGCGAATTCGGACGACACTCCAGCGCGATCGACCAGCGCATGCCCAACGTTGATGAAAAATTCGAACGCCACTGAGAACTTGTCGTCCATCAAGCGCGTGGAGATGAAGACACACTGGGAGTCGCCCAGGTTCAGATTGCGATGGCAGACTGCGTTGTCGCTGAGGGCTACGTCGTAGCGATCAGCGATTAGGGTTTCATCGCCGTGACTGACCGTCAGCGGCACGAAGTAATAAGCTTTGCGTTCCAGTGCAGTAGCGATGCGGGTTGGAACGGCGGCGACCATGCGATCGAGGTCAAAAGAGTTGACCGCGATCTCGCCCAGGCTGGCGTAACAGACTCCATTGGGAGCCTGAGAAACCGGAGCCTGCCGGACTACTTCGCCCGGGCTACGAGTGATTGCTGGAGCAGCTTGAGACATCCAGCCTTATTCTACACAGAGGGCGAGCACCTGCGCGCTTAATCACGCATCTGGCGCCAACCCGCTTGGCTATTTGTTCGCGAGCACGAAGTCTACGTTGGCGACGCCGTTCCCCGTTACAGTCACAGATTTCTCCCAGGTTTTAGGCGGGTTGAAAACCGGACGCTGCACGCTGTGTTCGGTCAGCACATCATAGGCCTGCTGTTTCCCCGTCAGGTTCCAACCCTCATGCCAGGCAACGATCTGATACGTTCCCGTAGGGACGTTAGTGAACTCGAAGCGTCCGCTCTCATCCGTGACGGCATAGTACGGATGTGGCGCCACGAACATCTCGGCATTCATCCAGACATGGCCTCCGTTGCAACGAAGGCTGACCAGCCCCGGAGTTTGCAGAGTGCGCGATGACACCCGGCCAGGAAAAGGAAAGGGAAGATTAAAGGTGGCGGCGCCATCCATGTGAATCGTATGCAGGGTCGCGTCGGAGCTCATCATGTCGAGTGTCCCGCCTTGGGGGACCAGGAGGATGTGCGGAATATAGCGACAGTGTTTCTGGTCGAGATGGCGGCGCTGCTCGGGCAGGTCCATCGCCTTGCCAGCTGTGATGTTCTTCAGATAGACGACCGTATTGGCGACTCCGCCTTGCGAGCCAACGATCAGGCGTTCAAGATCCGCAGTCTTTTTGGAGTCGGGGTCGCAGATCTGGCTGTCTTTGGTAATGGGGAATTCCGCCGTGCGGGGGACCGGTCCGGACCACTTCACGGTGCCCGAGATCGTGCCTCCGTCATTTACGCTAATGACTTTATAGTCTTGAGCATAGACCGCCGCTGTGATGGCAAAGAATGTTGCGAAAAAACGACTGCTTGCGATGAACCGGCACATACTCCACCCCTTGATGCTCGCGCCTCGGCACCGCAGCCGATACCCTCGAGCATGAGATTTTGGCCGTACTCCCGCTCACACTGTCGTGCTTCCCAACTTGCGGGATGAAATGCTGCACAGGGGCCCAAAATCGAAGCGCAGCACCGTGATCGCAGGACTTTCTGTTTCCAAATGGGGAGGCCGTCTTACTCCGTCCAACGGGAGCCGGTTGTGATTGAAATCACATTAAGGTTGCGCCCAGGGGAAACAAAGGTCGAGATTACCAAGGTGGTGGTACGAGCAGGGTGACTCGCGGAAATCAAAAGCCCAGAGACTGGTTGAGGGCGCAAGAGAGAGATATCGGGCCTTCTGGGATAATAACTCACTTGCACGGTCTCTCCCTTAAGACCATCCACAAAAGACCAGGCTTCCTGTTCATCGTCGAATACCGCAATGTGGCGACTGCGAATCTTGCGTACTCATATCGGCTGAACGGTAGCCGGGAACGGTTGGCCAGCGAGCCGAGCGGGCGAGCCGGAACCATTCCGGCCACCGCCTGATCGACCGCAGCAAACCTACGACGAGAAGAATCAGGAGGACGAATATGGCGTCCAGCACTTGGTGCGACAAGCGATCCTCTCAAAGAGCGAGCCTTTTCTTATCCTAAGAGGACCCCAAATCAAGGGCCGAGATTACAATCATCGGTCCATGCCTGTCACCGTCAAATCGTTCGCGAAGATCAATCTTGGATTGCGTATCGGCTCGGCGCGGCCAGACGGATTTCATGAGCTCCTGACGGTTTATCAGACGATTGGTCTGTATGACGTAATCCGCGTAAGCGTTGGACGCGGCTCGGGGATCGAGATTCGTTGTGCCGATCCGCGGGTGCCGCGGGATGAGTCGAATACCTGCTTCCGTATTGTTGAGCGAGCGATGACTGCCCTGCGGGCCAAGGGGCGCGTTGTCATCGAGATCGAAAAGCGGTTACCGGTGCAGGGTGGGCTGGGTGGAGCCTCAGCGAATGCCGTGTCCGCTTTGCTGGCCCTCGAGCGCGCTGTTCGGAAAGGCCTTACCCAGTCTGAGAGATTGGGGTTCGCGGCGGATGTCGGATCAGACCTCCCGCTGTTTTTGCTCGGCGGTGCCGTCTTGGGAGTGGGGCGGGGGGAGCAGGTGTATCCCTTGCCGGATTTTCCGGCGACAGCGTGTGTGGTCGTGACGCCGGAGATTGGGGTTTCGACTCCGAAAGCGTTTGCCCAGTGGGATCGGTTATGTGGCGCGGGCGCTTCCGCCCGCGAAGGTTTTCCCAAACCGGGGAGTGCTGAGGAAAATTCCAGTAAAGACGAAGCCGAGCTTCGCTCGGCCGGACAGCCGGGGGCGGCTGTCCCCACACAAGCCGAGTCGAAATTGACGGTACTGACTGCCTTCGATAGAATGAATGAGCTTGGCTGCAGCTTGTCGGCGTGGCTGAGCGGGCTGTACTCCAGTGCTCCTTCTCATCCGTTGGAAAGAGGGGGCCGGGCCGGGAATCCGCTTCTCCGGCTTGACCGGGCTGGGATCGAAAACGACTTCGAGCAAGTCGTCTTTCCTGAGTATCCCAAGCTAGGCGAGGCTAAAGGTGCGTTGGTACGCGCGGGTGCGAAGTATGCGTCCCTGTCGGGTTCTGGCTCGACCCTGTATGGGATGTTTGCTTCGCGGCAGGCGGCGGATTCAGCCATTGCGAAGCTGCGAAAGGCCGGATGGGCGGCGCAGATGGCCTCAACCTTGACGCGGACGGCTTACTGGCGGCGGATGTGGGCGGAATGAGGCTTGGGGTCGGGGCGCTCGGCGTCGCCTTTGCTTGGACGGCCGAGGCGGCCGTCGCTACATGGTCTGTGGTTTGGCCGGGCTTTTGGGTCGGCGAATTTTTGATTGTTGAAATCCGATTGTTGAATGACAATAGTCGTGCCCGAACAGGGTTCAATCAACAATCAAGCATTCAACCATCATCAATTGGTTTACTGGGCCGTCGACTAATGGTAGGTCAAGTGCCTTTGGAGCACTTTGTCTAGGTTCGAATCCTAGCGGCCCAGCCAGGAAATTCGGCTGTTGCCAGTACCCAGTCGCCAGAAAACCCGCTGGCTTGGGAGCTTGCAAGAAAACGGTAAGAACTGAAGGCCAGGAGCCCAAAGAACCATGGCAACTTTAGTCACGCCGACCGACAAGGCTGAAAAAGTTGAGAAGAAGAGTCCGCCAGTGACTGACGAAAAGCCGGAGCGAAAGCCGCGGCCGCGGACGGACGAAAAGTTCAAGATTTTCAGCGGCACCGCCAACGAGTCTTTGGCAGACGAGGTCTGCCACTTTCTCGGGATGCAGCGCGGGCAGGCGCAGGTCACGCGCTTTGCCGACGGCGAGGCCTACGTTCAGATTCAAGAGAACGTGCGCGGTGCCGATGTTTTCGTGATGCAGCCTACGTGCCGTCCGGTGGACGAGCACCTGATGGAGCTGATGCTGATGATTGATGCGCTCAAGCGCGCATCGGCGCGGCGCATCACCGCAGTGATTCCATACTTCGGGTACGCGAGGCAAGACAGAAAAGACAAGCCGCGCAGCCCGATCTCGTCGAAGCTGGTCGCCGATTTGTTGACCGCTGCTGGCGCGAACCGGGCGTTGATTGTGGATTTGCATACGCCTCAGTTGCAGGGTTTTTTCAACATCCCGGTGGATCATCTGTTCGCTTCACCGGTGCTGGTGGATCACTTCCGCAAGCTGGCGTTGCCGAACCTGACGGTGGTTTCGCCGGACGCGGGCGGCGTGGAGCGGGCGAGATTTTTTGCCAAGAAAGTGGACGCGGCTCTGGCCATCGTCGATAAACGGCGTGTCGAGATGAACGTAGCCGAGATCATGAACGTGATTGGCGACGTTCACGGACGGACTTGCCTGATTATCGACGATTTGATCGATACCGCGGGCACGCTGGTGAAGACAGCCGCCGCCTTGATCGAAAACGGCGCGACTTGTGTTTATGCGTGCGCATCGCATGCCGTGTTGTCGGGTCCGGCGGTTGAAAATATCCGAAATTCCGTCATCAAGGAAGTTGTGGTGACGAACACCATCCCGCTGACAGCCGAGGCCGAGGCGGCGCGAACAGAAAAGGGCGGAAAGATTCACGTCCTTTCGATTGCAGGATTGATTGGCCGCGCGATTCAGGCCAATCACGAAGAGACTTCGGTGAGTAAGTTGTTTATGTAGTAGCGATGAGCAATGAGCAGTGAGCTATGAGCAAGACCCGCGTTCTCAGCAGAATCGGTTTTGCTCATCGCTCATTGCTTACCACCGGAAACTGATTTCTTAGACAGGAACTGAAATTTTATGGCGACTGCATTGGAAACCAACAAATTAGAAGCGCAGACACGGAAGCCGGGCACGAAGAATGAGGCGCGACGTGTGAGGCGTGACGGGAAGATTCCGGCCGTAGTGTACGGGGCGGGCAAGGACTCGCTCCCGATCAGCGTCGATCCCCGTGTGGTGACGCGAATTCTGAACTCCGAAACCGGCCACAACACCATCTTCGATCTCGCCCTGAACGGCGAGAATACCAAGGCCATGATTGTTGATTGGCAGTATGAGCCGATCAAGGGTCGGCTGCTTCATATCGATCTGAAGCGGATTGCTCTCGACAAGGTGCTGCGCGTCAGCGTGCCCATCTTCCTGGAGGGCGAAGCGGCGGGTGTAAAGCAGGAAGGCGGCATCCTCGAGCAGATGCTGCGTGAAGTCGAAATCGAGTGCTTGCCGGCCGACATTCCGAGCCATATCGATGTCGACGTGTCGCACCTGACCTTCGGCAAGGTATTGCGTGTTTCCGATCTGCCGCACTCGGAGAAGCTGAAGTTCTTGACCGATGCGAACCAGCCCGTGGCGCACGTGACCTCGGTGAAGGAAGAGGTTGTGGTCACTCCTGAGGCCGCGGCGGCGGAAGCGACGGCTGCTCCGGCTGAGCCCGAAGTCATCAAGAAGGGCAAGCAGGAAACTGAGGAAGAAGGCGCCGAAGCTGCTCCGGAGAAAGCAGAGAAGAAAGAGAAGAAATAGCTGCGTGAGGAGATTGCGTCGAGGTGGGCTGCGCTTCGCGCTAGCCAGACGGGCGAGGCGCCCGTCGCTACACGAGCAATCTCAGCGCAAGCTGTGGACGGTGGCGTGAAACTGATCGTTGGTCTCGGCAATCCCGGAATCGAGTATCAGTTCTCGCCGCATAACCTGGGGTTCTTGGCGATTGATCGAATCGCCGGCAATCTTGGGGTGGAAGTAAGGAACCGGCAATGCCGCGCGCTGACGGCGCGAACCGTGATCGCCGATCAGATGGTGCTGCTGGCTAAGCCCGAGACGTTCATGAATTTGAGCGGGCTCGCGGTGCGGGAGTTGTTGCGGGAGTACGAGGCGAATCCGGAGTCAGACCTGATCGTAATTCAGGACGAGCTGGACTTTCCGCTGGGCACGTTGCGGATTCATACGCGACGCAGCTCGGCGGGGCACAACGGCATCGAGTCGATCATCGGTGCGCTGAACACGCAGGACTTCCTGCGGATCCGGATCGGCGTAGCGCCGGAGCGGAAAGTCGGAGACGGAGCAGAGTACCTGCTGGCTCCGATGAAGAAGAAAGAGCTGGAAGTCGTAGATGGAATGCTCGATACCGCGGCAGAAGCGGTGAAGGTGATTTTGAAGGATGGTTCGGCGGCGGCGATGAATCGCTTTAACCGGAAAGAAGAAAGTGGCCAGGGATCAGAGGACAGGGGTCAGTAAACGCATCGATGGGTTTAGCTAATCCCTAGCCCCTGACCCCTTCAGAAGGTTTGGAGACAACGAATGAATCGTACTTATGAGCTGATGTTCATCGTCCGGCCCGATATGACGGACGAGGATCTCGACAAACTGATTTCGACACTGCAATCGGTCGTGCCCCCTTCGGGAGGCAATGTGGTGAAAGTCGAAAAGATGGGCAAGCGGCGGCTGGCTTATACCGTCCGGCGCTTCCATGACGGCATCTACGTGTTAATGGTGGTCGAAGGCGGCGGCCCGGTGATGCACGAACTCGAGCGCCGTTTGCGCGTGACCGAGCCGGTCATCAAGTTCCTGACCGTGCGTGTCGACGAGGAGCAGAAGCGCCTGGACAAGATCAAGAAGCTGCGCGAGGCCAAGAAGAAGGTGAGCGCGCAACCAGCGGCGGCTGCTCCGGAAGAGAAAGCGGCTCCGGCAGCGGAAGCTCCGGCAACGGCCTAGAAACAGGGGCTAGAGGTCAGGGACTAGGGATCAGAGTCCTGGACTTTGTGTGATGAACAAGTTTGTTGCTGGCCCCTAACCCCTGATTCCTGGCCCCTATTTTTGCGGGCACGGCAGAGAATCCGAAGGAGAGCACGAGTTATGGCAGACGAAACGAAAGCACCAGAGCAAGCGGCATCGAGCGAGAGGCCGCCGCGTAGCGAAGGCGGAAGACCCGGCGGAGATCGCCCCCGATTTGGTGGTGGCGGACGCGGTCCCGGCGGACCTTCGCGCGAAGGTGGACCGGGCGGACGCAAGTTCTTCCGGCGCAAAAAGGTTTGCAAATTCTGCGTCGAAAAGATCGAAGACATCAACTACAAGGACTACCGGCTGCTCGGTCAGTTTGTTGCCGAGAGCGGCAAGATCGTGCCGCGGCGCCTGACGGGCGTGTGTGCGCCGCACCAGCACCGGCTGTCATCGGCCATCAAGCAGGCGCGCAATATCGCCCTGCTGCCGTTTGCCGGAAGAGCATCGTAACTTGCCGGCGACCCCCGCTTTGTCATTCCGAGCGAAGCGAGGAATCTGGTGTTTGCTCGTGGGGAGGAGAAGCAGATTCCTCGCGTTGCTCGGAATGACAACGAAAAAGGCATAGTTAAAGATTGGAGCCATCCATGGAAGTCATTCTCAAAGAAGACGTAGCGAAGTTGGGATCGCGCGGCGACGTGGTGAAGGTCGCCGAGGGATACGGGCGGAATTTTCTTCTGCCGCGCAAGCTTGCCATTGAGGCCAACGAGGGCAATAAGGCCGTCATTACGCAAATGAAGGCAGCCTCGGTGCGGCGCTCGGCCAAAGAGAAGTCCCAAGCCGAGGAACTAGCGAAGCAGTTCGAGGGCGTGTCGGTCACGTTTACACGCAAGTCAGGCGAGAGCGATCAGCTGTTTGGATCGGTGACGTCGAGCGATTTGGGCGACGCGCTGACCAAGAAGGGCTTCAATATCGATCGCCGCAAGATCCAGTTGCACGAGCCGTTGAAGACCTTGGGCGAGTTCACCGTTCCTGTGAAGCTGCACAAGGACGTGACCGCGCACCTGAAAGTCGTGATCGAGAAGGAACCCGCGACGGAATAAGGCTCGGTAGAGACGTTGCTCGCAACGTCTCTGCCGGCAACGCTCCTCGCCGGGGTTCATCCACTCCGCAGGTTGCATCCAAAATAGGGCAGTTTCCATGCCAAACTGGCACTTGGCACTGTGTCCCGTTGTTCTGTTTCCCCCTAAATCTTTGTCCTAGAATCATCTAGGTACTCCACAAAATCCCTGTACAGCCTATAATTTCTGCTCACGGTTGCGCTGACTCTCCGTCTATTCCTGTGCAAGCCCGGAAGACTGGAAAACCGGGCAAGTAGAGGAAGCGACACAAAATGCCGGCCGGTGTATGGGCAGTGCCATTTTCGGTTGGCGGACGGGCCCACTCAAGAGAGAGTGAGTTAAGAGAGAGAGTCAGCACGAACCAGAACCCCACGCGGGGTTGCATGGCTGGGCTAGATCGCCAAACGCAAGATCGTCGCATCGACGACACGATGCTGATCCGCGAGGCGCAGCGCGGGAACCGCGCAGCCTTCGAGGAACTCGTACGCCACTACGATCAGGCGGTGCTTCGACTCGCCTTGCATCTCACCGGAACCGAACACGACGCCCAGGACGTGTATCAGGACGCCTTCCTCAAGGCTTATAAGAACATCGGCAGCTTCCGGTTCGAGTGTTCCTTCTACACATGGATTTACCGGATCGTGACGAACCTGTGCCTGGATCACCTGCGCAAGAAGACGGTGCGCAAGGAAGACGCGCCAGTCGCGAAAGATCCCGATGGCGGCGAGTACGACTTGCTCGATCAGGTTGCAGACGGGCGCGCGGGCGCGAATCCGGAGCGCGATTTGATGCGGCGCCAGTTGGGCGCGCGGATCGCCGGAGCTCTGGAGAAACTGACTCCTCGGGAGCGCATGGTATTCGAGTTGAAGCATTATCACGGCCTGAAACTGAGAACCGTGGGAGAGATTTTGCACACGACGGAAGAGACCGCCAAGAACACGCTCTTCCGGGCCACGCAGAAGTTGCGCGGGGCATTGGCGGACATGCGATGAGTAGCAAGAAACATGTAGAGACAGCCGCCTCGGCTGTCCGGCGAGGGCGTAGCCCAGCCGATCAGAATGAATGGATGAAGGTGAGCCTATGAAGTGTGAATGGGTTCGAGAAAATATCGTGCTTCACGTTTATGGCGAACTGGCCGATGACGCCCGCCACGAACTGGAACAGCACATCGCCCGCTGTGCGGACTGCGCATTGGAATTGAAGGCCGAGCAGAACTTCCACGCGTTGCTCGCCCAGGACCGGGCTGAGGATCCGACGCCGAATCTGCTGGCATCGTCGCGCATGCAGTTGCAGGAAGCGCTTGAGACTGCCCAGCAGGGCAGCATCTTAAGTCGGCTGCCGTTTGATCCGGCAATCTGGCTGCGGCAGATGCGGTTCTCGCCAGCACTGGCTTCAGTGATTCTGATCTTCGGCTTTTCTGGCGGCATGTTGACAGCCTATCGCGTCATCCCACGCGCACCTCAGGTTGCAGGAATCGTGACCCCGCCTCAACAAGAAGCCTCCATCGCCGGCATTGATTCCATCACTCCAGTCCCAGGCACCGACCAAGTCAGCATCAAGTACAACACGGTCTCCACCCAGGAAAAGCAGGGACCTCTGAACGATCAGCAGATCCAGCAACTGCTGCTGTTTGCAGCGCGGAATAACTACAACTCGGGCGTGCGTGTGGACTCCGTTGATCTGTTGGCGCAACGTTCGAGCGATCTGCAGGTGCGTGAGGCTTTGATCTATGCGCTGCAGAACGACACCAATCCCGGCGTGCGCCTGAAGTCCCTGGATGCTCTGGGAAATTACGTAAAGAGCGACACCAATGTGCGCGATTCCGTACTGCGAGCGCTCGTCAACGATTCGAATTCCGGCGTGCGTATTGAGGCGCTGCGTCTGATTGAACCAGTGAAGGCCGATGGCAGCGTGCGCGGCGTCCTGATGGCGCTGGCGGCGAAGGATACCAGCACGTACATCAAGTCCCAGGCGCGCACCATGCTGGCACAGTTGCCCGAGATCGATTAGCAGTTGGTCGATAGTTATTTTTGTCGGAACAGAAGTGAGGTGATTCATTTGAGAAAAGCGCCACAAGTCGTCGGGTGGGCAGGAGTGTTGGCCCTGCTTGCGCCAATAGGCTTTCTTTCGCAAAGCCGGGCGCAGGAAACAAAAGTCTCGCATGAAGGCGGATCCTGGGCACAGGAAGTAACGGGATCGCTGGCTGCAGTCAGGAATTTACGAGTCAAGGTAGACATGGGCTCCGTGGTGGTACGCGGTGGGCAACAGCAAGGCATCAATTACGTTTTTCATACTCGTTACGGCACTTCTTCAGAGCAGGAAGCACGCAGGCAATTCGAACAGTACAAAGTAACCGCATACGTTAAGGGTGATACCGCCTGGATCGTCGGAGATTGGCAGGGAGGAAGGCATCCCCGGCATTTTTCCGGCGAGTTTTCGGTCATGGTTCCGCGTGATATGGCGTTGGTGAAGCTCGAGACCGACGGTGGCAACGTGGATGCAACTGGTTTGGCCGGCCGCGTCGAGGCGCAGAGCGGCGGTGGAAGCATGCATCTCGACGACATCGGCGGAGGTGCGGCCGCGGAAACCGGTGGTGGCTCGATTGAGGTCGGAACCGTAAGCGGCGAACTGGGACTGCACACGGGCGGTGGCTCGATTGAGGTCCATCAGGCAAACGGGAAACTGGTTGCTGAGACCGGCGGCGGCAGCGTCGAAATTCAATCCTGCGCGCAAGGAGCACTGATCGAGACTGGCGGAAGCAGCATTACCGTTCGTCACTGCAATGGCAAGGTAAAAGCGTCGACCGGCGGCGGCAGCGTGGACCTCAGCGATGTCGGCGGCCCCGCGGAGATTGAAACCGGTGGTGGTAGCATTCGCCTGACGTCCGCCAAAGGACACGTGCACGCCGAAACCGGTGGAGGCGCCATTGAGCTTTACGGTGTACCGTCCGCGTCGGCAGAGACAGGTGCTGGCGAAATCACCGTGAAGCTGGTGAATAACGGCGGGGAACGCCACGATTCCGACCTGGAAACAGGCGCCGGCGACATCACGGTCTACATCGCTTCCGACGTCGCCATCAACGTTCGAGCCAGCGTCGACATGGGTAGCGGACATCACATCACGTCCGATTTTCAGGACATACATATAGGGAGCGAGGGCGATCAGTATGGCCCGAAAACGCTGACCGCTGAGGGCAAGCTTAACGGCGGCGGGCCCTGGCTGAAGGTTCATACCTCAACCGGCGATATTTGCCTGAAGCGGGCTGGACACTAGCAACAGATTGGAGTCGAGGGAAAGCAACCCCTGGCAATTTTGTAAATCGAGGAAGTCACATGCGCAGATACTTTGTCTCGAACATCCTGTGTCTCCCTTTGTTGCTTGGCTTTGCGCAAGCCGCGCAGAGCTGGTCTGTCGATCAGAGTGCGGGCCAACCGTGGGTTTTCTCGAGTGAAGATAGCGGGACCAGTTCCTACCTGGGCGTGGATATCGCCGATGTCTCCAAAGATCGAATGGGCGCTCTGAAGTTGAAGGAGGAGAAAGGCGTCGAAGTTACCATGGTCGACCAGGACGCTCCCGCAGGCAAGGCCGGCATTAAGGAGCACGACGTCATCCTGAGCATGAACGGGACGCCGATCGAAAGCGGAGCCCAATTGCGCCGCATGATCCACGAGACACCGCCGGGAAGAGCGGTCACACTGGGCCTCAGCCGTGACGGCCAGCCCTTAACGTTGCAGGTGGCGCTCGCCGACAAGCACAAAGAGTACAACTGGGCTGGTCCCAAACCGGGCGACATCCATGTAAACATTCCTCCCATTCACATCCCCGATATCGATATCCCCTCGATGAACATGGTGGTGGTGACTTCGTCGGCGCGCAGCGGGTTGATGGTGGAGAACATCACGCCTCAACTTGGAGATTTTTTCGGCGTCAAGGATGGCAATGGCGTGCTGGTGCGCACGGTGGAAAAAGGAAGCCGCGCAGAGAAGGCCGGTTTCCATGCCGGCGACGTCATCGTCAAGATCAACAATCAGCCGGTGCACGACACCAGCGACTTCTCACACGCGGTGAAGTCGCGCAGCGGCAATTCAGTATCGGTAGGAGTTGTGCGCGACAAGAAGGAACAGACTCTGAATCTAACGCTTCCGGAGCGTAAGGAATCGAGCGAGCTGTTAGACGAAGAAGGCGAGCTGCGATATGAACTCGCGCAATTGCAACCAAAGATGGAACTCGCCGTCGAAAGATCCCGCGAGGCCGTTGAGCAGCTCAAGAAGCAAGTCTGCAAGCACCAAGACGAATTTCTCAGGCAGACCGAGAAGCAGAAGAGGCAGCTCCAGAAAGACATGCGGGAGTTACAGCGCGAACTCATGCGCTTGAGGCAAGACTGGCTCTAGTTCCTGATTGCGGACTTTGCCATCCTTCAGAAGTCGTGTTGGTTTGTGGCTGACGGACGCGAGTCTCTATTTGCCGTTTGAAGCTGCTTCGGCGGTATTGGTGATGCACACGCGATTTCTTCCGTTTTGCTTCGCCAGATAGAGTCCGCTATCCGCAGCGCGAACCAACTCATCGCGATTCTTGCCATGTTGAGGGAAGGCAGCGACACCCGCACTGATGGTAATGGCTCGGGGCACACCCGGGAACTGCCACTTCTCCACCATTCTCCGCAGCTTCTCGGCCACGACAAAAGCCTGTTCCGCATTGGTTTGCGTCAGGAGAAGCGCAAATTCTTCTCCTCCATAACGGCACACCACGTCAGTCTTGCGTAGCTGCTGGTGAAAGACCGAAGAAACCTGCCGCAGAACTTCGTCGCCCAGGAGATGCCCGAACTCGTCATTCAATCGCTTGAACTGGTCAATGTCGGCCATGATTACGGCCATGGTGCTGCCATAGCGGCGCGCGCGCTCGACTTCCTCCATGATTCGCAGTTCGAAGAAGCGGCGGTTGAAGATGCCGGTCAGGCCGTCGAGATAAGCCAGCTGTTTTACCCGCTCGACATAGTGCGCGTTCTGGATGGAGTTCGCGCAAATGTCGGCCACGGATTCCAGCGACTGCAGTTCGCTTTCACGGAATGCGTCCACCTTGGAGCTGTGCAGCGTGAGCACGCCCAGCGTCTGGCCAAAGGAAATCAGCGGGATGCTCATGCGGGAGGCGGATTCTCTAAACAACCGGAACGGCTCGGGAGCCACGGTTAAATCCTTCTCGATGACGGTACCGCTGATATCGATGACTTCAGACCAGGGGCGCTCTGTAGTGGAGAACCGGCCGCCGGGGGGAAAGCAGGGGGTTAGCTCGCCGTGAAAAGCCCGCATCACCAGATCACCTTCCTCGCGCAGAAGCAGGGAGACCTGAGAAACCTGGAAGGCTTTCTGGATGACCGAGCACACGCGAGTCAGCAGGTCTTCAAGCTCCATCACTGCGGTGCTTTGCTGTGCGATGATGTTTATGGCTTCGAGCTGCCGCGCTCGCTGGCGCTCGAGGGAGTACAACCGCGCATTCTCCAGGGCGATGGAGGCTTGGGTCGAAAACAGCGTGAGTAGTTCGATGGTCTCGCGGTCGAAGTAGTTCAGTTGATCGCTCTGGCAATCGAGCACTCCAACGACTTCGTCGCGCACCATCAGGGGAATCGCCAACTCAGAGCGGGTCGATTGCGCGGCACAGATGTAGCGCGAGTCGTTACTCACATCGGGAGCATAAACCGGTTGCTTCTTCGAGACTGACGCTCCAGTGATTCCCTGGTCGGCTGCCAGGCGAATCGTCTCCTGCCCCTCGTCCCACCCGATTTGCGACCGAACGTACAACTGCTGCGACTCCTTGTTCAAAAGGAGAATCGCCACATTTCGCAAGTGGAAATAGTCGTGCGCAATCGCCAGGATTCTCTTCAGAACCTCGTCCAGATCAAAGGTCGAGAGGACGGCCTGGCCGGCATCGAACAGGGCCGCTATTTTCGGCATTTCAAGGGATTGTATCCTTGCTACAGGTAACAACCGAGGTTCCGAAAGTAACCGGCCAGTCCCAGATCAGCGCCATTTTCTGGCGGTTCGGATCAATCCGTATGCCACAAGGCAGAACCAGAAGTCGAGCACCATCCCAAGATCAAGTTGGAACGGTCGATGCCGGGCCGCCTGGGGAAGCGAGGGCAACAATAGGAAGTAGACGACGTTGCCGAGAACAATCGCCACCAGCGCTTGGACAAGATTGACGAGCACCGAAGGTTTAGACACCCGTGTGCTCCTCCCGGTTTCCCAGAAAAAATCCCGACTCAAAATAACGGCACGGAATGGACTTAGCTAAGGGCGGATGCAATCCGCTCCTGCTACCATTCTTTTGCAGCTTTGCCTTGGCGCACCCAAGGGGCTTTCCTGCAAATTCAGCGAATGCTCGAACTCTCCACCCCGGTTCAATATGTCAAAGGCGTTGGACCGCGTATTGCCGAGGTCTTGGCTGCCAAGGGGATCCACACTGTCGGCGACCTGCTCCATTATCTTCCTTTTCGTTACGAGGACCGGCTGAACCCGCGTGGGATCTCCGAATTGCGTCCCGGAGAGATGGCCAGCGTCATCGGGGAGGTGCGTAACTCCGGGCTGTTCCGCACGCGGAGCAAACCGATTTTTCAGCTCACGATAGGACAGGGCCGGGCCCGTCTGCGTTGTCTCTGGTTCAATGCAACCTACCTGCAAGACAAATTCACGCCCGGACAGATGATTGCCCTTTATGGGAAAGTTGAAGAAGATCTGCGAAGCCGGGAGCTGCAGATCATTCAGCCGCAGTTTGAATTGCTCGGAGATGCTGCGGATTCCGGCGAAAACGGCGCGGAGAAAAAGGCTGCTGAGTCCCTCGAGATCGGCCGCATCGTTCCTATCTACGAGGCCATCGGCCGCGTCACTCCCCGGTGGTTTCGCAGGATCATCCACACGGCGCTCGACAACCTCACCCCTGAATTCCCCGATCCTATTCCCGCAGCCGTACGCTCGCACCTGGGGCTGATCTCGCCGAGGGCGGCTCTCTGGAATGTGCATTGGCCCGAGCCGGGCGAGAGCCTCGCTGACCTACAGTCTTCTCGAACTCCGGCGCACGTCCGGATGATCTTCGACGAACTGTTCTTTGTGGAACTGGGATTGGAACTGAAGCGTCGGCAATTGAAAGCGCAGACCGGCATCGCTTTCAAACTCGATGATCAGGTGCGCTCGGCCATCAAGAAGGTTCTGCCCTTTCATCCCACGACCGCCCAGAAAAGGGTGCTGAAAGAGATTGCCGCCGATATGGAGAAGCCTTACCCCATGCGGCGTCTGCTGCAGGGAGACGTCGGGTCGGGCAAGACGATCGTTAGTTTCGAGGCGGCGATCATCGCGATTGAGAACGGATATCAGGTCGCGCTGATGGCGCCGACTGAAATTCTGGCGCAACAGCATTACTTTTCCGCCAGGCGAATTCTTGAAAATGCCGGCTACCGCATCCTCTTGCTCACCGGATCGCTCGAGAGCGACCGCAAACGCGAAATCCGGCGGCACATCGCGCAAGGCAGCGCCCAACTGGTCATTGGAACCCACGCTCTATTACAAGAAAAAGTCGAGTTCGCGAAACTCGGATTGGTCGTCGTCGATGAGCAACACCGGTTCGGAGTCATGCAGCGGCTCAAGCTGATGAAGAAGTCGGGAGAAAGCAGCGAAGAAGATCATGTGGGGACGGCCGCCGTCGGCCGTCCGGCCGAGCGAAGCTCGGCTGCTGCATCGGCGGCCGGCGAACCCGACGTCCTTGTGATGACCGCGACTCCCATACCCCGCACCCTCGCACTCACGTTGTATGGCGACCTTGATCTGAGTGTCCTCGATCAACTCCCCCCCGGCCGTACGCCCATCATCACCAAACAGGTCACCGATGATCAGTCGCCGAAGGTATGGGACTTTGTGCGAAAGCAGGTAGTGGCCGGGCATCAGGCCTACATCGTGTATCCCGTGATTGCTGAGAACGAAGAGAGCGAATTGAAGGCTGCAATCAAAATGTTTCGGGACCTCAGCAGCAACGTGTTTGCCGACCTTAAGGTGGGATTGCTCCACGGACGACTGGATGCGGACTTGAAGGACCAGGTTATGCGCATGTTCCAAAGGGGCGAGTTGCACATTTTGGTCGCGACCACGGTGATCGAAGTGGGCGTCGACGTCTCCAACGCGACGGTCATGGTGATCGAGCACGCCGAACGCTTTGGCCTGGCTCAGTTGCATCAGTTGCGCGGACGCATTGGGCGCGGCGCGGCCAAATCCTATTGTGTTCTGATGACGGGCGGCAAAGTCACAGAAGAAGGCCAGCGCAGGCTCCAGGCCATGGTCGATACCAACGACGGCTTTAAAATCGCCGAACTGGATCTGGAACTGCGCGGCCCTGGAGAATTCTTCGGAACGCGTCAAGCTGGCATGCCCGATTTTCGCGTCGCGAACATTATCCGTGACGCCCAATTGCTCGAGGCCGCAAAGCGTGAGGCAGCGGCCGTCCTTGCCACCCCCAATTCAGAGCTCTCACCGGAAGAGATCAGTCATGCCCTCGTGGAAATGCGTGCCCGCTGGCAGCACACCTACGGCCTGGTCGAGGTGGGATAAGGGCGTTTCCGGCTGCCACCGCTGCTTACCACACACGGTGGATTCTAAGATGCCGCCGCATCAGCGAAGGCTCGAACCGTCTTGGGCTGAGGACGCAACAGCAAATAGAATGCGATGACGTGCGTGATCATCAGCAGGGGCACGTAGATGATCGGGATCACGTACGCGGCGCCCAACTGTCCCGCCATCGCAGGAAGGCCGATCCGAACGGCGTGGTAATAGTCGAGGATGAGGTCGATCACCCCGACCAGGTTGAACGCAATTACGAACAGCCAAAAGAGTGGGCGTACCCTTACCGTGAGAAGCGCGAGGATAGCGAGCACTCCGGTGGCCAGGTCCCAATAGGCGGCGAACCTTGCAAAGCTAGCGGGCAGATTGCCGACGACGCCGGGCAGAATAAAGACGAGCCCGAAGAAGCGGAAGCTGTGCAGAGTAGCGATGGCGCGTTGCGCTTCGACCCGGTCCCTGGATTTGAGCCTGGGCAGGAGGTAAGCGCGGAAGCAAAGCAGCCACGCGATATAACCTAGAATGAGATGCAGATTGAAGATGGTTTCTGGCGACATTTCGCCTCCTATCGGATTGACGGCTTCCCGCCAGATGACATAAATCGTCTGACGAGAAGCAAGATCCCACGGCGAATCACGGTTCCCAACGCGGCCTGTGGTTTCGGCGTTCGAGGTTCAACCGTCGCCGTCAAACGGGCCGCGCTGGGCCGAGTTCACCCATTGGTCGGCTAGTCTCTCAACAGTATTCCGAGCGGCAAGAGTGGCCCGACCGGAATGAACTGCTCGTCCATGAGGTTTTCCTTCGAGAGGGGTAGGCCTTCAATGAGGGCCCGCGCCTCTGCCACGTCCTTGCAGTTCAGGATGAAGATGACGCCCCGGCCGTCGCCGCGCGTGAACCACTGCTGAATCTTGCCATCGAGATACAGGGGAACAGTCGCACGAATTTCGGCGGGCATGATTTTCATGACTTGCTCGACAGTGACCCCGGGTTTTGGCGAAAGCATCGCCAGCACGCCGGTGATCTTGGGCTGCGGCGGTGCAGACTGACCTCGCGCCATAGGCGCCAGGACTGTCGCGAAGGCCAACAGCAGGTAAGACATTTCAATCTTCATTGTTCAACTCCTTCGATTCTCCCGAAATCATCATTTGTTGGTACCAATGGGTACCATACACGCTTAGACGTAGCTACCAAAGAAAAGTTGCATCCCCCAAGCATAAAATTCTCTACACCCTTATGTTTCGTTGTGGTACTATACGGTACCGTGGTCGTTAAGGAGAAAATGAATGGCCACAGCATCGATGTCAAAGCGCGGCCAGAAAGGCAGCGACGAAACCGCGGTGCGCGCGCGCATCCTTGAGGCCGCCTTTGCGGCGTTCATGAAGAGCGGCTACGCAAAGACCAGCACGCTCGAGATCGCGACGCGCGCGCGCGTTTCAAAGCGAGAGCTTTACGCTCTGGTTGGCAACAAACAGGAAATGCTGATCGCCTGCATTGGCGAGCGCGCCAAGCGACTGGAAGTGCCGGCTGACCTGCCCCTGCTGCGCGATCGCGAGACCCTGGCGCAGGTGCTGACTTCTTTCGGGACGAAGCTCGTCCGCGAGGTAAGCGACCCCACGGTCATTGCGGTGTTCCGACTGGCGATCGGCGAGGCGGTTCAGGCCTCTGAAGTGGCTCGTGCGCTCAACTCTATCGGACGCGAGGCAAGCCGCGCCGGCTTGCGTAAAATCATGGCCGAGGCCCAGGCGTCTGGACTGCTCACGGGCCGTCCTGCCGAACTTGCCGCGCAGTTCACCGGGCTGCTCTGGCAGGATTTGATGGTCAGCCTGCTGCTCGGCGTCGCCGAGCGACCGAATCCCCGCGAAACCGCGGGACGGGCCGGCGACGCCGCAGCCGCCTTCCTGCAACTTCATCCGCCACCGAAAGAACATGCGCCTGAATAGACGTCGGATAGCCCGTGATGCAGACATAATTGCAACTGGCTTGTGAGCTAAGCATGAAACGATGACCGCCCCTATCCGGGGCCAGTGCCTGAACTGATAGAATCGAAACGATGGCTGGCTCCTCCCAACTGATTCAAATTGAGGTGTCTCCCCCGCTCCGTGTCCCGAAGCCCGCATGGTTGCGTGCGAAAGCTCCCGTGGGAGATAACTTCCACAATCTGAAGAAACTCGCCCGCGGGCTCGGCTTGCACACTGTCTGCGAGTCGGCCCAGTGCCCGAATATTGGCGAATGCTGGAACCACAAGACCGCGACGTTCATGCTTTTAGGTGACATCTGTACCCGCCGCTGCGGATTTTGCGCCGTGCCGAAGGGTCGCCCCAAGCCGATCGATTGGGAAGAACCGCGGCGAGTCGCCGAGGCCGTAGCTACTCTCGGGTTGAAACACGCGGTTGTGACCAGTGTAAACCGCGATGACGACAACATCGGCAGCGCCCGGATTTTCGCCGAGACCATCCTCGCGATCCGCGAGTTCACTCCAGATTGCAGGATTGAAGTTCTGATCCCCGATTTTCAGGGATTGGAAGAGTCACTGCGCATCGTTCTCGACGCCAAGCCTGATGTCCTGAACCACAATACTGAGACGGTTCCGCGGCTCTATCGAGCCGTCCGGTCGGGTGCGCGCTATGAACGCACTTTGAGCCTGCTCGAAAACGCGAAGAAATTCTCGCCCGGCATGGTAACCAAGAGCGGCGTGATGGTCGGTCTGGGCGAATCGAGCGAAGAGTTGGTCGGAGTATTCCGCGATCTCGGAACGCGCGGCGTCGACATCCTGACGGTTGGCCAATACCTTCGTCCTTCGAAAGATCATCTTCCGATCGCACGTTTCTACACGCCCGACGAATTTGTTTACTTGCGGAATGAGGCTCTCCGCTTCGGGTTCCGCCATGTTGAGTCTGGACCGATGGTACGTTCCAGCTACCACGCGCACGAGCAAGCGGACGCTACTGCGTCGCCGCGGGCGGTGTCGTAAGTTGCGGTGGACGGGTTTTCCCGCCCACGTTTTTTCCCCTGGCATCCCGGCTTCCACGGTTAGTATCTCCATCGAGCAACTCGGCAATGGGGGAGCGTGCCCATGTTGACGGCCCTCCTCCTGGTGATTTTGGGGTTCGTCGCCGGCTTGCTCGGCGCTCTGACTGGCATCGGCGGTGGAGTTCTGCTTACGCCGATCCTGGCCCTTCACTTTGGCATCCCGATCCGTGAAGCCATCGGCGCGAGCCTGGTCGCGGTTATCACAACCTCAGCGGCGAGTTCTTCCGTTCACCTGCAGCGCCACACCACCGATATCCGTCTGGGAATGACGCTCGAACTGGCGACCGCTCTGGGCGCCGCGGTCATGGCATACCTCGTGGGCTATTTCAATCGCAGCGCCTTGGAAGGACTCTTCGCCGCATTCTTACTCTATAGCTCGATCATGATTTTGAGGAAGCACGGCAAGGCCAATCCAGACGAAGGTACAACTCCCGCGCTGAATGGCGATGTCATTATTCCTCCGTATGAGACTCAACGCTATCCGCTCGGGCTCGGCGCCTCCCTGATTGCTGGCGCCCTCTCAGGCCTGTTGGGTATCGGTGGCGGTCCGATCAAGGTTCCGGTCATGTTCATATTCATGAACGTGCCGCTCATGGTGGCGACGGCCACCTCGAACTTTATGATCGGCGTGACTGCGGCCGCCAGCGCGATCGTTTACTACCGCCGGGGCGACATTGAGCCACAAATCGCCGCTCCGCTCGCAGTAGGCGTGTTCCTGGGATCTCTCCTCGGCGCCCGTCTGGCTCCCCGCATCGACACCAGGATCGTCATGTACCTGCTGGTGGCCGTGATGTTGTACCTTGCCGGACACCTGGTCGTTCATCTTCTGCAGGGGGGACTGTGAGCCAGCAGCGCGAGCCCTCGTTCGACCGCATCGTGGCGCTTGTGCTGCGCGTCGGCGCCTTCAGTTGCTTCTTCATCATGCTGACCGGCCTGATTGCCGGATTCTTCATGAGACAGCCCATCCCGCTCGAGGTCGAACGCGCCGGCGTTCTGCTCATGCTGGCCACGCCAGTCGTACGCGTGATCGTGGCCTGCTTCCTCTTCTTCCAGGAAAAGGACTACAAATACGGCTACATCTCGCTGGGAGTGCTGGTTATTTTGATGCTGGGAGCGGTGTTCGGAATTGGCGAGCACTAATCGCGATTGCCGATCAGAATATGTGCAGCTTGATGCTGAGATATTTCTTGGGATTCTCCCGGATTGCCTTCATCAAATTCTGGGTCTCAGTCAACATATCATTCGCCTTGTTATAAAGCGTCTCATCTTTAAAGAACTTGCCGGCAGTACCCTGGCCGGCCTCCAACTGGGTCGTCAGCTCAGACAATTTCGTGAGCGTGGTGTCGAGCTTCTTGGCCAGTTCCTCATCCTTCGCCAGCTTCCCAATCGTTCCTTTGCCGGCGTTGATATCGCCCGTGATCTCTTTCAGGTTGGCGATCGTGTCGTTGGCATTGTTGTAAAACGAGGGATCTTTCAGGAACTTCCCAGCCGTTCCTTTCCCCTGCTGCATTTCGTCCACGATGCCGTTCAACTTGTCGAGGGTGTTCATAAACTTGTCGTAAGCATCATTACGGCTGATGAGCCGGCCGAGGCTGCCCTCACCATTTCCAACCTGCTCCACGATCTTCTGAAAATCTGACACCGTCGCAGAAAACCGGTTGTAGAGCGTTGGGTCGTAGATCAATTTTCCCAGAGATCCCTTTCCGCTTTCCGCGAATGCCAGGATGCGGTCGGCTCGCTTCAGCAACGCGTCCATATTCTGCAGCGTACTCTGGCTGGCGCGTACGACCTGGTTGAAGTCGGGATGAACCTGCGTGGGTAGCGTGTCCCCGTCCTGCAGGAATGCTCCGATCGCCTGCGAGCTATCGATATCCAGAAAGGTTTCGCCAAGAACTCCAGCCGTTTCGAGAGAGACCACCGAGTCCCGCCGCAGCGCGTCATGGTACTTGGTACTGATCTTCATCGTCACTTCGACCGGAGTGAGCTGTTTATCTTTGGAGGTTACGATGCTGACTTTGGTGGCATTTCCGATATCAACCCCGTTCAAGCGCACCGGAGCCCCAATGCGCAAGCCCTCTGCATTGTCGAAGTAGGATTTGACGGTGATCCTTTGGGTAAATAGACCGGAGGTCCCGGACATAAGAAACAGAAGAAATCCGAGCGTCAGG
Source organism: Candidatus Sulfotelmatobacter sp. (assembly GCA_035568275.1). GTDB lineage: Bacteria > Acidobacteriota > Terriglobia > Terriglobales > Acidobacteriaceae > Sulfotelmatobacter. The sequence continues at coordinate 34,412 of DATMOO010000037.1, read as the reverse complement.
CTGGCGGCGATGACCGTGATCCCAACACGCAGTTCCGACCACTTGAGCTGCTTCTGGCTAGGCAAAAGGCTCCTTCATAACGCCAGTATGCTGAGATGCGAAGGCTGTCGCAACGGTTCAGATTGTGCGCTTTCCCTCGTGCACGCCCACCGCAGCATGATAACAAAATCATCGCATCGTTCAGGCTGCTTTCGCTCGAATGGCAGGCATGAGGAACAGAGCAAGTACATAGGCAAATGCTCCGCAGGCCAGGGTCACGGTAAGCCCAAACTGGATGGCGATAACCATCGCCGACACCGAACCCAGGACGCTGGCGGCGGCATTCATGGCCCATGCCCATTCCACCGCGTTTTCGGGCTGCCCGGTTTCTGTCGGAAACTCGGGCATGGGAAAGGCGGCAAGAGCACGCAATCCGGTAGGAAATGGCATTCCCATTAAGAATCCCAGAGGGACGAGGAGAATTGCGCTGACCAGCAACCGGTATCCAAAGTCCAAGCCAACCCACCCAGCCAGCCGGCCCGGGAGGAAGAATACATAGAGCGTCAGGATCGCCAGTACGAGCAGGAGAGGAATCCATCCCATCTGCGACCGCGGCAGCCAGCGTCGTGAGAACAGGCTTCCCGCGCCGCTTGAAATCATCAGCAGAAAAATCACCACGGTCAATGCATAGGTCGGATGTCCCAGGAACAACACAAAGCGCTGAATGAAAGCGATCTCCACGAGGATGTAGCCCAGGCCAACCGCAATGAAGTAAAGCAACGGAAGCGGTGACTGGCGAACGCGGCCACCGCGCAGAACCAGCGGCAGAACCAGAAATGCCAGAACTGCGGCCACCGAGATAACAAGCACCAGAAGCAGAACCAGGACGCCGAGGTTGACCTTCCAGTCGATCCCATGGCGCAGGCTTGCGTCGCTGAGAATCTGACCAGCCTTCAGCGTGAAGAAGAAGAACGGCGCATTGTCGCTGACCGGGGAAACGTTGTAGGCATACCGTCGCGCAAAGGCCTGAGGATCGTTACTCGCGATCAACTCCGAAAACGGGTTCTGCCCCGGATTCGTTGGCAGATAAAGAGGGTCGAGTTCCGAATAACGATCGCAGTGCCCAGCCACCGCGTCCTCTTCCGCCGAGGTAAAGGGCGTCTTCTTGGCAAGCACCACGACAGGAATGCCGTCTTCGTCCAGCGATCCTTGCGAAGTCACGATGAAATTGCGAGCCGGATTCTCCACTCCGAGGCGGTGCAGCGCTTCCATCGCGACGGCCACCACGCGCAACGCTTCACGAGGCTGCCGGAATTCCCACCGGGTGATGGCGATCATCCCGTCCGGCTTGAGATGGTTAAAATATTCCCGGAAAGCCTCCTCGGTATACAGATTGTTCTCGCTGAGAGCGAACGCTCCGGCTGCCGTGGACGCCCACGTATCGACCAGCGTCATCTGCACGACATCAAAATGCTGCGGAGACGCTCTCAGGAAGGAACGCCCATCGGTGACCTGTATGTGCACATCTGGCCGGTCATACAGATGCTTCGCATAGTCGGCGTAGCGGCCACGCATGATGGTCGTGGCGATGATGGGATTGATCTCGATCCCAGTGACGCTAGCGCTTCCATTCGCCACGGCACGGAGTACGTCAACGCCGCCACCCGGACCGATAATCGCAAAGTCGCCATGCGGCCGCAGAACATTGGCGAGAGCCGGCGGGGCCGCCATCAGATTCTTCTCCCAGTCCGTATCGTGCCATTGCTGCACGTCCGCGTTCATGATGTAGGTGGAGGCGTCGGCGTCAATGACGATAGCTTTGGCTTGCCCTTGGCGGTCCACTTCCACGCGTGAGAGCGCATTCCAGCGCGCGAATTCGACCCACGCCGGATCGCGAAACATCCCTTTGGCGTACACCACGTCAATCAGACGTCCTGAATAATTCGCCGCCGTCAGCGCCACCAAAACCAGTCCCAGCAAGATCGCATTCCTCCGGGACGTATGAGATTCAGTCCAGATCATGTCGGCCCCAGCCAGCGCGATTCCGGCCACGAGAATCGCGTTTGGACCACCCAGCCAGTTCAACAGCGGAACGATTGCCAGGCACGCCAGTGCTCCTCCGCAGAGATCCGCACCGTAGAGCCTTGGAATGCGCGTAGTTTCTCGCGCGAACACGACTGAGAAAAGCAGCCCCGTAAGAAAAAACGGCACAGCCGCGGCCAGGTAGAGCACCGTCAGGTGCAGGAAATTCTTCCCCGAAACATTGAGCGCGACCGGCACGTGCAGGACTATCTCGAGCACTACAACAATCAAGGCGGCATTCGCCATACAAAGTCGTGATGCCAGTGTGCGGGTTGCGACTGGCGCCAACCGGCTCTTGAGCAGATATGCGAATACTCCTCCCGCGCCCAGGCCGAGGAGGGCAATCGAAATCGCGAGAAACGCAAAGTGATAGAAGAGGACGACCGAGAAAAGCCGTGTAAGAGCAAGTTCGAGCAGCAGCGCCGCAAAACTTGTCAGCGCCAAGCCTGCCAGTAGAGTCTTTTCGGGGATCTCGGTCTTCGTCGCGACAGGGATCGGAGTAGTAAGAACCGCCATAATTTGGATTCGGGCGACCAGTCTAGCAGATGGCGGCGGCTGACCGTTTCATGCCTGCCAGCGAGAACTCACGCGCCGCAAATCCTTTCGCATCAATGACGTGTTTGGCGGACACAACAATAACGCCCACAGTTGCCGAGTGCGGCTGGAAACTATGGGCGGTTCGAACTGCGGAGCGGCCTTCGACGTGATGGCAGCTACTAGTCGTCGTCGCCGAACAGGTCTGACATGACGCTCGTGCTCTGATCGCAGGCGTGATTCAAGCAAGGTAGTCCCAATCCGGCTTCCAACGACTTGAGCAAGGAAAAGTGAGTGTAGAAACGATTACTGGAACGCCCACCCCGCCCATGGTTGGTTTCCACCAGCGTCAGGACTTGGTTGTTATTCGGAGCCAGGCTGTAATCGTTCTCGTCCCACACCACAACGATGGCGTTGTGCCCCTGATGCCACGCCTGAGACGCATGGATCGCGTGAACGATGTTGCGCAGCTCCAGATCTCCAACATAGATGAGCGCAGGGTTCAGTCCCGCCTGCGTGCCGTCGGTCTGGAAGTCAAAGTCACACTGCGAACCGCCGTTGCCCCGCCCGTGTTGATCATTGCACTGGTTCGGCGCGATGAAGGAAAATGCCGGCACCCGGCTGGCAGAGAGGTCTTCATACAAACCCCCTTCTCCCTGGAATCCGACGATGTTCTTCGCTCCCGCTTTGAGACCGTCCTGCACGCTCTGGAAATACACGAACGGGTCGTGTTTCGCGGCGTAAAGCTTCAAAAAGTCGCCCGCAATGTTGCCCGGAACGGTAAGGTCGGTGAAGTAGCCGTCGCTATAGGTGGCGTAGTCGGCGCCAGAGGGAGGCAGGCTCTCCTGGTAGCTCTTCCACGTCAAGCGCTTGTCCGCAAGCTGGTCCGCGATCGTTTTACCCACCGTGTTTGGGGCTGCATCGAAACCCAACGTACCGTCGATGTCAACCTCGGAACAAGGAGCCGTACACTCGTTTCCCGAGACATCGATAGCGGGCGTGGCAGCGTCAGTCCCGGTGCCATGAATCGGACAGACGGGTCCGGTGTTGGGGGTATCGAAGTTCGTCATCAGCGGGTTGGTAAGGAGGTTGGGAGTGCAGGCGGTATTGTGCCAATCGGGGCCGTTATCGCTGCGAACGCCGAAGTTCGAACCGCCGACGATCTCCAAGTAGTTGGTTGAACTCGGGTGTCCGATAGCGAAGTAGTTGGTCGCTGCGTTGGCCGAGTTCATGTAGCTGTTGGCGAACGGTGCGTTCGGATTGCCGACGATCTGGCCGTAGGCGTGGTTTTCCATCAGGATCACAAAAACGTGATCCAGATGGCGGACGCCCTTCGGCACCGATCCTTCCGCGGCGAACATGGTTCCCGCCAACGCGCCCAGGCAAAAAAGCAGAGTCGTTGCGCTTTTCTTCATTGTGGTTTTACCCTCTTTGAGGAAAGAAGAGTGCCAACCCGCATAGGGCGGCCTAGTGCGCGACGGTAGCGGGGCCATATTAATGCGGTGTTAACGCCGAATGAAAATTTGGAGAATGTACAAGTGTGGGGACAGCTGCCCCGGCTGTCCTTCGAGCGCAGCTCGAACTCGACTACTTCGGATACCACTCCAGCAGCCGTACCTCAATCCCTGTTCCAGCCAGCGCTTTCTGAAAGACCGAGAGATCGGACCCGCGATAGTGGTAAGGGATCACGATCTCCGGATGGAAAGCTTTGACCGCGTCGGCCGCTTCTTCGGGCGGCATGGTATACGGCAGATTCATACAAACGAAGGCAACGTCAATATTTTTGAGCGCGCGCATTTCCGGCACGCCCTCGGTGTCGCCGGAAAAGTAGAAGCGCTTTCCGCCATAAGTGAGAACATAGCCGTTACCGCGGCCTTTGTCGTGGAAAAGCTTCCCGGGAGCGGGCCCGCGCTTCAGGTTATAGGCGGGAATCGCCTCGATCGTCCATCCTTGCCACGTTTTGGTCTCACCGTTGGCAATAGGCTTCGCCGTAGTGACTGTCTGCACCACCGCCGGCGCAGCGAAAATCTCGGTGTCGGACTTGCTCGCGTCCTTGATCGAGTCCGGATCCATATGATCCCCGTGAATGTCGGTGATCAGGATGAGATCCGCCTTCGGCAGCCCCGAGAACTTCACCGGCTTGGCCGGATCCAGATAGATGGTCTTGCCTCCAGCTTCGATCAGCGTACTGGCGTGGTTCAGCGGAGTGATCTTGACCGGGCCAGCAGAGGTTAAGAAAACGTTCGGTTCGCCGCCCGCATTGGCGAGCGCAACCATTCCAAGTGAGAACACGGCAGCAGAGCAGAGTGTCAGCAGGATCACTTTCATACCAACCTCACCTTAAACGGAGAAATTGCTTCCCAACACTATACCGAACCTCTATTCCCGTCTTTTGATTCACACTGGCTACTTCTGGTCGGTCAGAATTCCATCGTGAAAGAAAAATTCCTTCTTCTCGCCGGAAGGCAGCGTCACCGTAGTCCGTATAACCTCTGGACCGTTAAACTGATAGTCGTACAGGTACCGCTCGCCGTCCCCAAGTGTTTGTTGAGACACTCTCCCGTTCAGGAATTTGTTTCTCACCAGCACGTTCCAGTTCCCGTCGAGCACCGCCGTGAGCAGGTATGGGTCGTTGTCACCGCCCATTAGTCGCTGATACTCGAATCGATACAAAAGTTTGGTTCCATCGCTTACGGTGTGAAGATGCCCCGTTGGGTCGTAAGAGTATTGACGAACATGACCCGCGTCGTCCCACGCCTCGGCGATGCGGTCGGCGAAGCCGTACTTGAAGTGCATCTTGTGGCCACCGGGTGAAATGATCTCCTCCAGGTTGCGAGCGGCATCTCTTTTCAATTGAATGCGGTGGCCCTCGGAGTCGACCATCTCAGTCGGAGCGCCCTGGGCAAAATTCTTTGCAAAGTAGGCCTCGGGAAAATAGATCTTGCGACCGTCGCGAAACGTCATTTTCCAGCCATTACCGTTCCATGCAATCTGTGCCCCGAAGAATTCCGAAGATGACCGATTGTGACGGAACACGGCATCCGCGTATCCAGTTCCCTTCGAGATGCGAGGCAGGTAAATCACGTTTCCGTCCTCGAGATTCAGGTCCATGTAGGTATACGGGAATCGCGTTCCCGTCGGGCAGATGTCATAGGGATGATTCATTCCAATGCCGAACGCTCGCCTTCCAGGATTCCATGCGAAATACGTTCGCGTCAGGCACAGAGGCATGATGTCGGGAACGAACAGGTCGGTTTGCAGCAACTTAAAATTACCGTTTCGCAGATTCACCACGAACTCGTTCACCGGGCTTTCATGCCGAACGCTCGGCTTCACCATCGCGATCTCAGTTTTGAACTTGAGCGGCGTGGATCCTGCAACGGTGGAAATGATCAACCAGGCTTGGGAACCGTCCCAGGCGGGAGGTGTGTTGGAAAACGGCAACAACTCGACCTTCACAGGCGGTGCAGGCCACCACCACAAAGCCGCCGCCACGCCAACCAGGATGACTGCGACTGCCCACTTCCAACCGGATCGGAGTCGGGCATTCGGTCCGTGTTCCATGTTTGGAGAAGCTGCTATCGAACGCCCGAGGCCGTCTGCAAGGACAGACGGGACTCAAAGAATTCCTCGACGCGCCCAAGAACATCAGGAGCGCTCTTCGATTCGTAGATGGCTTTGCGCAGCGCGGCGCCGCCAGGAACTCCGTGCGTGAACCACGAGGCGAACTGCTTCATCTTGCCGACCGCATCGGGCAATGCTTCTTCGATCAGCATCCGGAAGTAGGTGCGAATCATGTCGTACCGGTCCGCCTCAGAAGGCTCGTCGTAGAGCTTCGTGTAGACCCGGACGCCTTCGTCCGGGGCGGCCGAAGGCCGTGGTAATTCTTGACTTGAAAATATGCTGCCGTCGGCCGCAGTCGAGCTTCGCTCGACCGGGCGGACGAATGCGTCCGCCCCCACAGGAGCCGTGCTGATTGCCCCACAATACTGTTCAATCTGCCGAAAGATCCACGGATTCGAAGGCGCCATCCGCCCGATCATGACGGCGTCGCAACCGGTTTGCGTGACCATGGCACACGCATCTTCAGGCGTGCGGATATCTCCATTACCGATCACCGGAATCTTCACCGTATCTTTGACGGCGGCGATCCATTCCCAGCGCGCCTGCCCGCTGTAACCCATCTCGCGGGTGCGGGCATGAAGCGCCACTGCCGCAAGCCCGCAATTTTCGGCCATTCGCGCCAGTTCAACGCAGACGATCTCTTCGTCATTCCACCCGGCGCGGAACTTCACAGTGAAGGGAATCCTCACGGCGGCACGCACGGCCTCGAAAATCTTCCCGATCGCCGGCAGGTCGCGAAGCAGGCCGGAGCCTCCATTGCACTTCACAACTTTCTTCGCTGGGCACCCAAGGTTGAGGTCGACCAGATCGAAGCCGAGGCCCTCCACCATGCGTGCCGCTTCAGCCATGACGTTGGGATCGCTTCCGAAAAGCTGAGCCGAGATCGGGTGCTCATCTTCGTAGAAGTGGAGGTAGCGCTTAGCTTTCTGATCTTTCTTGCGCAAAACCCCGTCAGCCGACGTGAACTCCGTCATGATGAGCCCGCACCCGCCAAGGTTGCGGATGAACCGGCGAAACACGGTGTCGGTGACGCCAGCCATAGGGGCAAGAACGGTGGCCGGAGAGATGGTGACAGTGCCGATCCGAACAGACGCAGGGACGACCCTTATGGCGCGGGCGCTTCCGCCCGCGACTGCGTCAATCTTCTCTGACGCCGCCGAATTGTCCCAGAACTTACGCATCGCTTTATACAGACTGCTTAGACAGCCTTCAAAGCCCTACCGGTCAAACCTTTCGCATTGTCCAGATCATTCTAGCCTGTCAAGCAAAAGCCCCCGCCTTGGGCGAGGGCTCGATTTCCGGTAATCCGCGGCAAAGAAGTTATTTCTTCGCCGTCTCCGCTGCCTTGGCATACTTGCGGCGGAAGCGCTCCACGCGCCCGGCGGTATCCATCAGCTTCTGCTTGCCCGTGAAGAACGGATGGCAGTTCGAGCAGATTTCTACGCCGATATCGCCCTTATGGGTCGACCGGGTCATGAAGGTATTCCCGCAGGCGCAATGCACACGGACTTCGTTATAAGACGGGTGAATAGCTGCTTTCATGTCGCTTGGAACCTCGATTCAGATCATTAGATTCTACCGGATTTCCACAGGATTCAGCAAACCGAGATTGAGCTGTGAGCATGAGCAAAACCAGTCGGCGGGACCTTCCGACTGACCGCTTCGCTCACCGCTCACTGCTTTAGAAACGGAAAAGGTAGCTGACTTTCACGAAGAACTGGCGGCTGTCGTTGATGTAGCCGCGGGCCGTGTTTGTCACGTATCCGGGAGAAGTTGGGGTCATCGGGACCACATTCAGATTCTGCAAGTCGCTGTTATAGCCGATATAAATCGCGGTCCCCGGATGCACGAGGTAGGTGATCAGGAAATCGGCGTTGAATTCACGAGACGTCGGCAGATACGTGTACGGCGATCCTACACCCGGGGTTCCTGCCAGCAGCGCGTTGTATTGCAAAATCACGCGGACCGAAAGCTGCGGAGTGAATTGCCAGTTCCACTTGCTGCGCAGGATATGGTCGTTGAAGATTCCGCGGCCGGCGCCGGGAAACTGCGCCTGCGCCGCCAGGAACGCACTGTCTCCCGCGCGCAGGCGGTCGAAGAGATACGTGTTCTCGATCTTCAGCGGCTGGAACGGACGAAGGGTGAGCGAGGCTTGTGCCGTGTCCTCGCGGGCGACAAAGGGTTGGTTGTATGGCGAGGAATTGATGCTGGCCGGCAACGCCACGAAGTTGATGGAATTGCCCCAGTAGTAGCTGGCTTGAATCGTGGCCTTCTTGAAATACCCGGTCTGGAATGAAGCTCCGCTCGCGTGCTCGTGGTAGTCCTGATTGGGTAGTGGAGAATTCGGTGGAGGCAGGGGATTGATCGGACACGACCCGTATCCATAGAAACAAAAATCCTGGGGTCGCAGGCGTTCTCGAGTCTCTCTATATGGCCTGAAGTAGATGACGGTTTGTCCGCGACCCTGAATCGCGAAGGTCGCAGAATAGTCGGTGTCCAGGCGCAACCCGGTATGGTCAAAGTCGTGGCGGGTATTGACCGTCGGGCCCCAATTCACGATCCAGCCATGCTTCGGGCGGAAGCGGTAGTCGACTTCCTGCTGGAGTTCGCGAATGTCAACGCGATTGATGAACCCGGGGATGGAAACGAAACCGGGGCTGATGTCGTTGTATAGGGCGTCGTAGGTGAGGTGCAGTCCGTCGCGGTGGAGTTGCAGTCGCTCAGCGGGACCGGCGTAGTGATTGCCGTTCCCCTGGTTCCCGGAGCTGAATGGGTAGGCGTTCGCTTCGCAGTTCTGCGATGAGTAAGTCGGACTGAAGACGTTCCCGAGAATATTACTGGAGCTGGTAACGGCCTGGCCGTCGAGCGTCCAGTTAGGGCTGAACTTCACACGCCCATCGACGCCGCCGACACGGTTGTACTCATTGGTGCTGGGACATTCCCAATCGGTGTACAACGCGCCGACGCTGGATTGGTTCCAAATGTCGCGGGTCACTCGGGCGATGGTGAAGTAAGAGCGGATGCCGGATAGGGGGAAATAGTCGGGCAGAGCCAGACCCGGGCTCCGATCGTCAGCACTCATCACTCCAACTGAATACGGCCCATCTTTTCCGGTAAGCCGGATTCCGGCGGAAGGGTCGCCAATGTTGCGCGTGAAGAACAGGTTCATCGGCGAGCGGAAAAAGTCTTCGTTCTCCAGAAAGAATGGGCGCTTCTCGGGGAAATAGACTGCGTAGCGCTGGTTTACTGTGATCTGCGGATCTTCCGATTCGACCTGGCTGAAGTCAGGATGCACGGTGGCATCAATGGTGAAATGGTCGCGGATGACGAACTTCGCGTCCATGCCCGGCGCGCCCTGGACTGTAGCTTTTTGGAAATAAGGATTCTGCGAGTCGCGCGTGTCGAGGGCGCGGAAACCGCGCACCAGCCCGTACGGAATCAGCTCGATGTCACGGCCCGGAGAAATTCCTTCCAGACCGTACATTGTGGCGGCCTGTCCCAGGCGGCCTTCCACTTTGAAAGTGATGTGCGGCCAGAACGAGTCCTCACTCTTGCGGTTGATACCCCGATAAAGAATGAGGCCCCACTCCTGCACTTTGGTCGCGGGGAAGCGCAGGCTCTTGAAGGGAATCTCCATCCATACAACGAATCCGTGGCCTGTGACTTTCCCGCGCGAGTTCCACACGGTGTCAAATGAAGTGTCGAAGTGGCTCTGCGTCTCTTCTTCCCGCGAGGCTTCGGTCCAGATCGCATCCCATTGGACGCCGAGAGGCGTGGTTTGGAAGGCATAGGCGCGGCGCCGGTCGTGAAATGTGTCGAGGATGATCTCGACCTGATCGTCATCGTAAATATCTTCCCGTCGCGACAACCGGGCGCGCACTTTCTTCGGATCGTCGAAACAGACGAAAACCACGTAAAGATTTTTCTGGTCATAGCCGAGATAGGCCTCGGTTGGCTCCGATACGCCTTCCCCATCATGAGGATTGCGCTGGGTGAAGCCGGTGACTTTGGCCATTTCCATTGCAATGTCGCCCTGCGCCTGCATCGTCAGGAAATCGTCGAGGGACGGCGCACCTGACAGCCGGGGAATCGTGATAGCGGGTGGAGCAATCTCAGGCTTCGGCGCAGGCTCCACCTCCGGATTGCGTATTGGCGGCTCAGGCAATTGCGAAGATGGCGATGGAACTTGCTGCGCCGGAGGAGTCGATTGTCCACTCGCCTGGAGGCCCGTCCCGCGGACAGGGAGCGCCCTGACAGGCGTTGTCGCCAGCAAAAGTACGAATAGTTGCAAACCCTTTTGCCGCAGAAAACTGGGACCCTGATTCGAACGCACGCACCCTCACTGCTTTCCTCGCGGCCAACGAGGAGAATCCAGCAAGATACACCATAGTCGCCTATCACAAAACATCAAAACAATGTTGTTCGGGTTGCCGAAAAGTAGTCCTCACGACTCAAGCGGTACAGATAATCCGCCCGCTAGAAGAGGGATGCCTGGCGCCGGGTGGGCGTGATACCGAAATGGTCGTATGCCAGCTGTGTCGCAACTCGCCCCCGTGGAGTGCGGTTGAGGAAACCGATCTGCATCAGGAACGGCTCGTAGATTTCTTCGATCGCGTCGGGTTCTTCGGCGAGCACGGCGGCCAGAGTGTTCACGCCGACCGGTCCTCCTTGGTATTTCTCAATGATGGTGAGCAGCAGTCGCCGGTCCACTTCGTCGAACCCGTACCGATCAACCTCAAGCATCTCCAGCGCCGCTTTCGCCGTGGGTTCGTCGATCTTCCCAGCACCGCGCACTTGTGCGTAGTCGCGGACCCGGCGCAGCAGGCGGTTGGCGATTCGCGGCGTGCCTCGGGAGCGGCTCGCGATCTCCCGGGCCCCGGCGTCATCAATCGCCACTCCCAGGATCTCTGCCGAGCGTTCCACGATTACTTGCAAATCTTCTGCTGTATAAAATTCGAGGCGCAGCACGATGCCAAAGCGGGCTCGCAACGGAGCTGAGATCAATCCCGCGCGGGTCGTGGCCCCCACGAAGGTGAATGGCTTCACTTCCAGCGTGTGCGTGCGCGCCGACGGCCCCTGCCCGATGATGATGTCGAGCTTGTAATCTTCAAGCGCCGAATACAGCAACTCTTCGAGAACAGGCTGCAGGCGATGGATTTCGTCGATGAACAGAACCTGTTTGTCCTGCAGATTCGTAATGATTGCGGTCAGGTCGCCCTTGATCTGCAGTAGAGGAGCCGCGGTGGGCTGGAAGTGCACCGCCAGTTCATTCGCAATAATATTCGCCAGCGTCGTCTTGCCCAAACCTGGCGGACCATAGAGCAGCACATGATCCATGGCCTCGCCGCGGGAGCTGGCCGCCTCGATTGCAACCGCCAGCTGCTCTTTGACCTTCTTCTGCCCAATGAACTCCGCCAGCCGCTGCGGCCGCAACTTCAACTCAAACGAGGAATCGTCCTCGAGCGGCGCAGCCGAGACCATGCGTTCGCGGGTTAACTTGGGATTGTCTCCAGGAGTGGGCACGCTATGGCGATACTAAAGCTGAGAACATTCCGTTGCAACCGCCGATCTCGAAACTGTTCGAGAGTAGGCGTGAGCCTGATTTGAAAGGGCACGGCTTAAAGCCGTGCCGCCGAAGCCACAAGATGAACCTGGCTTTAGCCGCTGAGGCACGCGGCCGAGGATCAAGACTGACGCCTATTTACAACAACCGGTCTCCCCGATAGATCAACCGTCCATCAATCATGCGAGTCTCAGCCGTGAGCTTGTGGGTCCTCACCGGACCCTTACCATCAATGTGCAACACTTCGTGCCCATGCGCCACTAGCCAGTCAGACACCAGCATGCGATGACAATGGAAATAGACGCGTTCCGCGCACATGTAGGCAGTAGGCGCCTCTTCCGCAAGCTTGATCAGTTCGCCCATCGCGCTTTCAAAGTCAGCCGTCAGCATGTAATCGGCGTAATTGCGAAAGCTGTCATTGCGTAGCCCGATGTTCGGCGACTCATCCAGAATCTTCTTCCGGTATCCGCCGAGAGCTTTCATCCAGACATACCGAATGCCCGCAGCCGGCAGGGTTTCTCCAAGGGACTCGCGATTGAACTGTGGAAGCCGGCGGGACATGGGAAAAGCCCGAATGTCCACCAGAGTCCTGATCTCGTGTGCGCGCAGCGTCTCGATCAACTCTTCCAGCATGCGGGTGGAATGTCCGATGGTGTAGAGAGTCGCCAAGGAAACTTCGATTCAGAAATGCACGACGTGTTCCAAGGCATCCACGATGAGATGATCCTGCTCTGGAAATACCGTCCGCAGGTCCAGCAGAACTCTACCTTCTTCCACACGCGCAATCACCGGGGGATCAGACGCGCGCAAGCGCTCGGATAGTTCATCAGCACTGACACCGCTACACGTGACAGCAAGCAGCCGCGTAGGCAGCACCGAAGACGGCGCAGCACCGCCGCCAATCACCGATTCGCCATCGATTATCTCTATCTTCACCTTGCCAGATGGCACTCGGCTCGCAACAGATTCCGCCCGCGCCCCGATCTCTTCTTTGCTCAGGCTCATCATCCTCAACGCGGGTACCTTGCCGTACTCATGCTTCACATACGCCAGCAGAGTTGCCTCGAGTGCCGCGTAAGTCATCTTGTCCACACGCAACGCCCTGAACAACGAGTTCGCTCGCATCTGCGCAATCAACTCCGACCGTCCGCTCAGAAGTCCGGCCTGCGGGCCACCCAGCAATTTGTCTCCGCTATAGGTCACCACGTCGACGCCGCCACGAAGACCGTCAAGCACCGTAGCCTCTCCCTGAATCCCGAACTTTTCCAAATCAACCAGCGCCCCGCTGCCAAGGTCTTCCATCAGCGGAATTCCGCGCCGTCGAGCCAGCGCTACCAACTCCTCGATCGAAGGCTGTTCGGTGAAGCCAGTGATCTCGAAATTCGAACGATGCACCCGCAACAGCAGTCGCGTCCGCTCATTAATCACTTTTTCGTAGTCTCCGATCCGGGTTCGATTGGTGGTACCGACCTCACGAAGCGTCGCCCCCGATTTCGCCATGACGTCCGGAATTCGGAACGAACCGCCGATCTCGACCAGTTCTCCCCGAGAGACGACAACTTCCCCGCCCTCTGCCAGCGTATTCAGGGCAAGCAGGACGGCCGCCGCGTTATTGTTGACGACAATGGTCGAAATCGTGGAAGGAGCCGCCGGGCTACGCCCTGGCGGGACAGCCGAGGCGGCTGTCTCTATCAGAGAAGGAAGTGATTCGGCCAGCAATTTCCGGAACAGCCGGTCCACATGAACATCGCGCTTGCCGCGCTCGCCGGCTTCAATGTCGAACTCAAGATTCGAATACGAAAGCCCGGCTTCGCGAACCTGTGCCAGCGCGTGCTCGGCCAGCGGCGCGCGGCCCAGGTTGGTATGCAGAATGACGCCCGTTGCGTTGATGACAGGTCGCAATGAGGAACTTAGAACAGTCCGCAGCTGAGCCTCGACCGCTCCGTTCAATCCCTCCAAGGCAAGGCCTAAGCCAGCCCCATCCAGCAGTCCGGAGGAAATCTGCTCGCGCAATCGCGCGATCCCGGAACGTATGGCATCCGTGATGGCGGTCGCTCCGTGTTCCTCCAGGAGCGCCGCGAACCGGGGTGCGCGTACGAGTTCGTCCACCGACGGCAACTCCCGAAACAATTCCGATTTCGCCGCGCTCTTCATCTGCGAGTTATCCACGTCCGTGCCGCTTCAAAACCACTTATTAGAGAGTATGCAAATACGCCAACAGATCCTGCAGGTCTTGCGCACCCAGTTTCTGGCTGAAGCCGGGCATCTCACCGCGCCCCAAACGAACGATATCGCTGACCCGCTCATCGGTGGCCGGCAGCCCACTCAACGAAAGATATTTGCGCTGATACATGCCTTTCAAACCGGGGCCCTTCTTGCCTCGCGTGGAATAAGGCTCGTGGCAGCGGCCACACTCCGTATCGTAAATTTGTCGCCCGGCCGCTTGCTGCGCGTTCAGTCCGAGCTCCGCATCGTTTTTGCGCCGTTCCACATCGCAGGCGACCAGGGCGACGATGGCCAACAATCCGGCCAGTGTTCCCACGGAATAAAAGAGAGGAAAGCGAGTCTTCACCGCAAAACCGTTCTTCTCTGATCGCATGATTTCTATCCGGTGGTGCGTACGCGGCTTCCCGAGCCGCTTTACAATAATAGAGCAAAGCTCTTGGGACAATTGGGCCATGACGGTTGCTATTAAGCGAGTATACAAACCTGCATCACGCCGCGACGGGACGCGGGTTCTAGTCGATCGCCTGTGGCCTCGCGGTCTTACCAAGGAAAAAGCTGCGGTTGACGAGTGGCTACCCAACCTCGCGCCGTCGAATGAGTTGCGCCGCTGGTATCATGCTCGCCCCGATCAATGGGAAGCATTCCGCAAGAAATATCTGAAAGAGTTGGCCCAGCCTGCCTGCGAAGAGGACCTGCGGACGCTATATGAACTGGCCCACAAGAAGAGGCGTTTGACACTGCTGTTTGCTTCGAAGATGGAAACGCACAACAATGCAACCGTCCTCAAAGAACTGCTCGACGGGAGGCGTAAACCTCCCACAGGAACCGGCCCGGGCGCTGCCTACGCTATGCGCAAGCGTGAAACCGCAGTCCGCCGCAGATAGCACCACCGCGCCCCTCTACCCGCGTGTCATTTAGAATCGTGCCGCATGAGAGCAGTGTTTCAGTGGAGCCTCGGCACCCGCGCGCTGGAACTCGGCAAGCGCACGCTGATCATGGGAGTCGTCAACGTCACCCCCGATTCCTTCTCCGACGGTGGCAAATTCCTTGAGCGCGACAAAGCCGTAGAACAAGCCGAACGCCTTCTCGAAGAAGGCGCCGACATCATCGACATCGGCGGCGAATCGACGCGTCCAGGCGCGCGCGTGGACCCCGGCCCGCCGCAGACTCGTGTAGGGGCGGACGCATTCGTCCGCTCCGCGAGCAAAGCGAGCGCCAGCGCAGCAAGCCCGCCGGCAGTGAGTGCAGAGGAAGAACTCAAGCGGGTGATCCCCGTCATCGCCGAACTGAAAAAGCGCCATCCGAAAACCCCCATCTCGATCGACACCTACAAATCGCCAGTCGCCCGGGCCGCCGTGAACGCCGGCGCCGAGATCGTCAATGATGTAAGCGGCCTGCGCTGGGACCCGCAAATGGCGAAGACCGTCGCGGATCTGAAGTGCGGCACCGTGCTGATGCACATGCGCGGCCGTCCCGAAGAATGGCGCAATTTGCCTCCAGCGAGCGACATTGTGCTCTTAGTCAAGCGCGAACTGAAGGAGTGGGCTGAGCGGGCGGTTCTCGCGGGAGTGCGCCGCGAGCGGATCGCGCTCGATCCCGGATTCGGCTTCGGCAAAAACTTCGACGAAAATTATCCCCTGATCGCGCGGTTCGAACTGCTGCAGGCCACGGGATTTCCGCTTCTGGTAGGAACTTCGCGAAAGTCATTCATCGGAAGAACTGTGGGCGCGGGAAAAGACGTGCCCGCAGAGCGCCGCCTCTATGGAACCCTGGCCACTCAAACGGCTCTGATCCTCAAGGGCGCTCACATCGTGCGCACGCACGATGTGAAGGCATCGCTGGAAGTGGCGCGCATCGCAGACGCAATCCTGCTGGCTCGGTGAAGAGCCCTCGACATTTTCCCCTCACGAAAAAATTTGCCGTCCTCATTCCCGAATCATCGTATTGCCGCCCCGCGAGCATTGGAAAGAAATTCGATAGCAAGAGATACATTCAGCAGAATCTCTCACCGAATTTGTATTAGTGCACTCTCCCTTCTCGCTGATTAGCCACTACTCTGATTTCAAACAATTTCGGCCACAACTTTCCGGTGACGAAGAGCCGATCACCGGTTGAGTCATAGGCAATACCGTTTAGCACTGCTTCAGGGTCGTGCAGTTCGCGTTCGTCGATAATGCCGCTCAAATCGATACGGCCGATCACCCTTCCTGTGCGCGGAGAGATGCGAACAATCGCATCGCTGTGCCAAATATTGGCATAGACCTCTCCATGCACATACTCCAGTTCATTCAGGTTTTCAATCGCCTGGCCGGCTTCGTCGGTAACGCGGATACGTCGAGCCTGCCTGAACGTCTTCGGATCAAGAAAGCGCAGATATGAGCTTCCATCGCTCATAATCAGCTGCGTCCTATCATGCGTCAGGCCCCATCCTTCGCCCTCGAATTCGAATGTTCGTTGCAATGAGAAGCTAAAACGGTCATAAACGAAGCCCCTGTGCGTTTTCCAAGTTAGTTGAATCAACGTACTGCCCCAGTCAGTGAGGCCCTCGCCAAAATACTCTGCCGGCACATCATGTTTCTGGAGAACCTGACCGGTGTATAGATCCACCATTCGCAGAGATGACCTGCCGTTTTGGCCGGTACTCTCGAATAGGTGGCCATCAACGTAAATCAAGCCCTGTGTAAACGCCTGGGAATCGTGCGGATACGTGTGAACGATCTGATAGACATCGACCTGCTGCCGAGCAGGCCGTTCCGCACTGGTCGGCGCGACGGCCGCGGAGAGCATCAGGATAAGAAGACACCGTCGTTGAGCCATAAAGGGCGAGATTACGATACCGCGTAAATCAGGTGAACGGGGATCGCGCCAGAAAATTCTCAAGCGACGCTAGCGAATTCCACCTCTATTTTCTAACAGCAGTCAGCCCTAGAACGCCTTCCTCGAATCCAGCAGAATGGTCACCGGCCCTTCATTCACCAGTTCCACCTGCATCATTTCCTGGAAGCGTCCCGTCTCGCAGCGCAGGCCCGCCGCACGGATGCGTTCCACAAAAAGCTCGTAGAGCCGCCGCGCAGCCTCCGGAGGAGCGGCATCATCGAACGAGGGCCGCTTCCCCCGCCGAACGTCTCCATACAGAGTGAATTGCGAGACCGCCAACACACTGCCACCCACATCAACCACGCTGCGATTCATCTTGCCCTCACTATCCTCGAAGATGCGCAAGCCCGCGATCTTCTCCGCCACGTAGGTCACATCCGGCTCGCCGTCATCCCGCCCCAAGCCTAAAAGCACCAGAAGTCCCAGCCCGATTTCGCCTGCGATCCATCCGTTCACGGCAACCTTGGCACGGCTCACGCGTTGTACAACAGCACGCATACGCTTCCATTGCCTCGCGCTGAACGAGCACACGACCTTGCAACCCCGCCGATTGACCTCCGACAACAGCAACCGTTAGGATCAGGATTGCAATCTCAACATAACAGAGGCTTTGCCGGAAAAGACATCGCCATTCCTTTACACTAATTCATTGGGACAATTACACTACACGTTCGCCTGATTCGTACCGCAGTCAGCAGAGTGTGCCGGAAATTTTAATGGGTCGTGATGCCAGCAGGCTGGAAGACAAGCTGCGATTGCGCGACCAGATATCCGAAATTCAAATCTAATCGAGGCAAGCGAGGAGACATATGGCAGCCGTAGACGAGAAAGTAAAGCAGATTATCGTGGAGCAGTTGGGCGTGGATGAGGGTGAAGTCACGGCGAGCGCGTCATTCGTCGACGACCTCGGCGCCGATTCTCTCGATACCGTGGAGTTGGTGATGGCTTTCGAAGAAGCCTTCGACATCGAAATTCCCGACGAGGACGCTGAAAAGATTCGCACCGTGCAGGATGCCGTCGACTATATCGGCAAGCACGCCAAGGCGGGAAAATAGTTGAACAACGGACGCAGGGTCGTAGTCACGGGCTTGGGGCTCGTCTGCGGCGTGGGCAATTCCACGGATGAAGTATGGAAGGCCCTGCTGGCGGGCAAGAGTGGCGTGGCCCGCATCACCGGCTTCGATGCCAGCAACTTCGCCTGCCAGATCGCCGCCGAGGTCAAGAACTTCGACCCTCTGAAATACATCGAGAAAAAAGAAGTCAAGAAGATGGGGCGCTTCATCCATTTTGCGATGGCGGCAGCTGAGGAAGCGATGCAGATGTCGGAACTGAAGATCACGTCTGAGAACGATGAGCGCGTCGGCGTTCATATCGGATCCGGCATCGGCGGATTCGATATCATCGAGCGCGAGCACACGAACCTGATGGAAGGCGGACCTCGCCGTATCTCCCCGTTCTTTATTCCATCCGCCATCATCAATCTCGCCGCCGGACAGGTCTCGATGCGCTACGGCGCCAAGGGTCCCAACGAAGCGACCGCCACGGCATGCACCACCAGCGCGCACTCCATTGGAGACTCTTTCCGCATCATTCAGCACAATGACGCTGATGTGATGATCGCGGGCGGCGCCGAGGCTGCAATCACTCCAATGGGTGTCGGGGGGTTCGCGGCCATGCGTGCGCTCTCCACGCGCAACGATGAGCCCGAAAAGGCCAGCCGTCCCTGGGACCAGGGCCGCGACGGATTCGTCATCGGCGAAGGCTCCGGCATCATGATCCTCGAAGAGCTGGAGTTTGCCCGCAAGCGCGGCGCTCCCATCCTTGCCGAGATCGCTGGGTACGGAATGTCAGGCGATGCCTACCACATGACTCAACCCGCTCCGGAGCACGAGGGCGGATTCCGCGTCATGCGGAATGCGGTGCGCGATGCTGGAGTTGCCCCCACTGTCGTTGACTACGTAAACGCGCACGGCACATCTACCCCGATCGGTGACACGCTGGAGGCCCACGCTATCCGCAATTTCTTTGGAGATCACAAACTCGCAGTAAGTTCCACCAAGTCCATGACCGGACATCTCCTCGGCGGCGCCGGCGGTCTCGAAGCGGGCATCACCGTCCTCGCCCTGCGCGACCAAATCCTTCCGCCCACCGTCAATCTCGAGAACCCCGACCCCGACACGGCCGGCATGGATCTCGTCCCCAACCACGCCCGCAAAGCCGGCCTCGAATACGCTATGTCCAACTCCTTCGGCTTCGGCGGCACCAATGGCGCTCTGCTCTTCCGTCGCTGGCAAGAATAACTAGCCCCGGTGCCCCATCCTTGTCGCGTTGTGTGCGACAGAGCCTGCCATGAGCGAAGCCGAAGGGGTGGGGATTTTGACCCTTGAACGCAAATCTCACAAATGTCGCTGATCCCGCAAACCCCAGAGTTGAACGCTGCCTCCCGCTTCGTAATGTCCTTTTTCACGCTGTTGCATTTCTAGTAATGACCCTTCTCTCGCCGCACGTTGTCCCTTTGGAACTTTGCAACGCGCCCAGATGGACGCACAATGACGATCGAAAGTAGAGTCTTCCCCGACATGCATAAATCTTTCGCCACACCCCTCTCGCCCTCCCCCATCGTTCGCAAAACCGCTGCCCGCGCCGCATTGGTGGGCTTTAATGATTCAACCCACATGCTCCTGGCGGAGTGCTTTCGGCAATTCGGGATTGAGCCCGTCCCCGTGGTTTCGGAGGCGCCTGAGCGCCTGCGCCGCGAGAAGTTCGAAGCCTGCGTGCTCCCGTTAGCAAGCTGGACGGATTCCGAGACCGTATTGGAAGCTACGCGCGGCTCCCGCTCCAACAGCCGCTGCGTGATCTACGGTGTCGGCGGCAGCGCGCAGGACACAATGCGCTACTCCCGCTACGGCATCAACGCGATGTTCCAGGAGCCGCTCGAGCGGCCGGCAATGTTGAAACTGGTGCGCGCCACCAGGCTGCTCGTGTTGCATGAATTCCGCCGCTATGTCCGCATTCCCGTCATGACCGAAGTTTCGATCGTTGGTGACGGGCGCCGCGTCAGCGCCACCAGCATTGAGATCAGCTCCGGCGGCATGTCCATCAAGACCGGTGAAGATTTCTCGTCAGGTGTGAACGTCGAGATTTCTTTCGCGCTGATGACTCTACCGCGCGTCAATGTTCGCGGCATTATCAGCTGGAACAAACCCAAGTCGCTAGGAGTTCGCTTTGATTCCAACGACGAGCGCCGCATGAAGATCAAGACCTGGATCGACTCGTACCTGGAGAATTAGCGGATTCTTCGCTTTGTAAGATCGCCGGATTTGTTGTCCGAAGCCTTTCTCTGCGTTCTCCGCGTAGTTGTTCTCAGCGACCTCAGCGGTGAATCTTCTTGGCCGCCATTACAATAGCGTCGTGCCAGAAGCCGTCCCCCGAGAAGTAGCAGCAGCCCAGCCCGAATCCGGCCCGCGCCGCTGGACCCTCCGCCAGCGCATCGTCTTGAGCCTGATCGTTGCCGCGGGTTCTACTCTGATCCGTCTGATCGGATCGACTTTGCGCGTGTCGATTTCGTTCGAAGACGGTGCGCAGACAACACTGGATCAGCGTCCTTTGGTCGTCTCGTTTTGGCACTCCTGCATGATTCCCGCGACCTACGTCTGCCGCGACATGGGCGTCCGCGTAATGAGCAGCTTCAGCTACGACGGCGAATACATGGGCCGCATCATTAAGAAGTTTGGATATGTGGCGGTAAAAGGATCGAGCAGCCGCAACCCAGTCCGTGCACTGCTCGGACTGCGCCGCGCCCTGGAGGATGGCTGGACCGTGGCGTTCACGCTCGATGGCCCGCGCGGCCCCCGCCACAAGATTAAGCCCGGACCTGTGGGACTCGGGCGCTCCGCGGGGCTGCCTCTAAGCGCATTTCATGCGGGAGTCGACAAAGCGTGGGTTCTCAACAGTTGGGACCGCATGATGGTCCCCAAGCCCTTTTCACGAGTTCTGCTGCGCTTTGGAAAATTAATTCAGATCCCGAAGGATGCAACCGACGAAGATCTCGTCCGCTATAGCGAGGAACTGCAGGCGACCCTGGATCGAGTATGCGAGTTTGCCGACTCGAACGTCAGCAAGGTAGGAACAACTGACTTTCCCATAATGCAGGAGCAAAGCATGAAGGGGATTCAAAATTTCAGATTGTAGATTTCAGATTGCAGATTGAAACCGCTGAACGAGAGATGCAAAAACTGACCACTGACCCCTAGCCCCTGACCACTGACTTCCCTCACTCCATCGTCGATCCCAGCTGCGTATACCGGTACTTCTTCCCGTCCCAGAACAGCACCGACGACGTGTTCTCGCCTTCGCCCGCTTCCTCCATATATACGCCGAGGACGGTCTTCTTCTTCATGACCAGGCGTTTTACATCCAGTGTCTTGAACGGCATATTGATCATCAGGAATTTAGCCTTGGGTTTTTCTGCGCGCCACCCGTCCTTTTCGTCACCGTGAATGATCAGCAGGCTGATGCCGCGGCGCTCAGGCTCGCTCGAAGCAAACGTGGACGTGATCCTCACATCTCCGTATCCGAGAAATGTGTCATAAGGATCCGTCACAACGAAGTTATATTCGTCCTTGTCCGCCATCGGATTCTTGCACTTGGCGGCCACCACCAGATCGTCATTGCCGTCTCCGTCAAGATCGGCAACAAACTGCGCCGGTCCCGCGATCACCGAACACCCATCCCCAAACTGTTTGCGAATGAATTCGTCTGTGACGGCAGGCGAAGGCTGCTTAGCGTGCGCTGGAGGGTCGGCTTGCTTGTTCTGACCGAAGGCGGTCGCGACAAGTACCGCGAGGAGTGGAAGCCAAAATTTACGGAGCGACATGGCTTTACTCTAGTCCGGTTTTCGCCGCGCGGGTAGAGCCTGACTGGTGACGGAGGTAACAACTGTCGCTCTCATCCAAAGGCCCTTGCCATCGTGAGCGCGTCTTTTGCGCGAAGGACCTATGCAACCTGCCGGCGCTGGCCTGACTGCCGACAAAGTATTCACGACAGGACGACGACCGTCTATTTCCGGAAATGCTCCCATCCCCGTGGATGCATTTCATACCCCACGCCCTTCGAATTCCGCACGAAGATTCCGCGAGTTCGTGTGATCCGTCCGATCTGCGTGATATCCACTCCCGCAATGTGCCTCGGAATCCGTTTCTCTTGCGACGCGGTGAAGAGCAGCTCGTAGTCTTCCCCTCCATGCGAAGCAAGATCAAGGTCGACCTCACGAGCGGGCTTCCCCACATGCGCGCGCGGAATCAGAGACGAATCGATTTCAGCTCCAACTCCACTCTCTTCGCAAATGTGCGCCAGGTCGGTCGAAAGTCCATCACTCGTATCGATCATGGCCGAAGCTAGATTCTTCTCGCGGAGAACGCGCCCCAGGTCAATGCGCGGCTCAGGGTAAAAGTGCCGGACGTAGTCGCGCGGCTTCACCTTCCAGCCGCCGCTCCTCATCCTCACAACGGCTGCGGCCGATCCCCCCAGTTCCCCACTCACATAAATCCGGTCGCCTGCTTTCGCGCCCGATCGAAGAATGGCCTTACCCTTGGGTACGCTTCCGACCACGATGATGTCGGCAAGAATTCCATCAGGCGATTCTGCGGTATCCCCACCCGCAACGGGGGCGCCGTGCATGTCGGCTAGGCTGATCAGGCTGCGCGCGAAGCGGTCGACCCACGCCTGCCGCAAGTTGCGCGGCAATGCCAGCGATAGGAAGACCGCGACCGGCTCTCCCCCCATCGCTGCAATGTCGCTCAAGCCACGCGCCAGGCAGCGATGGCCCACCGACTCGGGCGGATGCCAGTCGCGCCGAAAGTGGATCCCTTCCAGCGTGAAATCGGTCGTAACCAGTGAATCTCTTCCCGCGAGCGGGCGCAGCACGGCACAGTCGTCTCCCATTCCGGTCAGAACGGCGCGATTCGGCCTGCCATTTCGCCCGCGGATCGAAGGGTTCGCCATCCGGCGGATTTGGGCGATCAGGGCTTTTTCGGGGAGCGGCACGCGCCTTTACTATACCGCTGGCCTTGAATTCGGGCGTCAGGCTTAAGGCGTCCGCGAAACTCAACTCCTCGCTGAAACTCCCCCGGAAGCCTAACCTCTGACCCCTGACCCCTTCCTCATCGGTTACCTGTCCCATAGTGACTGCTCCTATCGACCCTTCGGTAACCGGGGGATGACCTTGTGCCTCGTTGACAGGGGGAACCCAGTTTGTTACCGTTAACCAGTCATTCACAAAACCTTTGGCCGGAGCTTTAAGTTCTGCAACGAGTTAACATTGCGGACCAGTTGTATTTGAAAGTTCTGGTCGCTGTTCTGGTAGGGACGGGCGCAAGAGAGTTTCCATTCCCAGATTGGAAATGCGACCCGGAAAAGTCAGGTGGTCCGAACAGGCGTTCCGATCGTTGAGATACTGAGCCTGAAATTCCGGACCTGATGCTTCAAAAACTTAGAGGGAATCGAATTTTGCAGAAACGCTTCTACATCCTTTTCGTGGCCCGCGGGGACGACGGGCAGCTTCGCAAGATTTCCATTCCCGTCCATTACCTCTACGTTTTCGTCATCGGCGCCGCGATCGGATTCCTGAGCCTGACCGGAATTGCCAGCTCTTATACCCGCATGCTGTTGAAGGTGTCGCAATTTAATCAGTTGCGGACCGAGAAAGATCAGCTCAAGAACAATTATTCGCGCCTGGAACAGGTCGCGAGAGAGCGCGACTTGCAGGTTGCATCGCTGGGCTCCATCGCCGGCGAAGTTTCCGCGCTCTATGGTTTGAAAGCGCAGCCAACATTGGTGAACGCGACATCCGAGCAGATTCAAGATGCGGAAGTGAGTTCATCGCTCGATCAGCTGCACGCTCTTCGCACCTCCGCGCTGACCGGTGCAACCATGGTGGGCTTGACGATGGGCCTCACGCGCAACGTCACCACCGCCGACTGGATCAAAGCCAATTCAGCTCCGAATCTCTGGCCAGTCGAAGGCCAGGTAACCGGAAGCTTCGGGGAGCGCATCGATCCCTTCAATGGTGAGGGCGCATTCCACAGCGGAGTCGATATCGGCAGCAGCTATGGCCATCCCATCGTTGCTCCCGCTGACGGCGTTGTCACCGTTACCGACACGATGGGCGGCTACGGCAAGACCATCATGATCGATCACGGCAGCGGCATCAGTACCCGCTATGGTCACCTTTCCGGATTCGCCGTGACCGCCGGGCAGCACGTGCAGCGCGGCGACATCATCGGCTACGTCGGAGAAAGCGGCCGCTCCACCGGTCCTCACCTCCACTACGAAGTCCGCATCAACGACACTCCTGTCAATCCCTACAAATACCTCCGCATGACGGTCGCCCACACCGGCGGCTTCGCCGCGGGAAGCTAGAAAACAGTTCTCAGTTAATCCTCCCAAAACAATTTGTGGTCCTGTTCGTTCTCACCTCGCAGAATATCCCGGTCCCGCCTGACTGGGATGATTGAGGGATGCCAGGACTTTCGCTTGACGCTCGAAGCGGACCATGCGTTCCGCGTCGCCGGCAAACAATTCGGCCAGCACTTTTAGAGCAACATCGCGGCACAGGTGTGTGTCCTGCGCGCGATAAACCTCGCCCATGCCGCCCGCACCAATTTTCTCTTGGACGCGATAGTGCGCGATCGTCTGCCAATCACCGGGGTGCCCTTCGCGTGTCATGCTATGAGGGTCTGTGTCGCACGTCAAACGAAAGCCGCGTCGGCCCATTGCTCGCGGAGCATTCCTGCGCATTGGGGGTCCTGGCCTCGAATTTTGGTACTGTACGAACCATTACCGAGGTAATGAGTCGCTTTCAACAACCTTCGGGATCACAGCCCCCGAGGCGATAACATACTAGGAATCCCTCCCCAGGTGCTTCGTGGCAGAAGAGGCTCGCGCGTAAGGACCGTCGATGGAAAAGTCCGAGACGAAGCTGTTCGGCCGATACGAGATTCTTTCTGAACTCGGCCGCGGCGCCATGGGCGTCGTTTACAAGGCTCGCGATCCCCAGATTGACCGCCTGGTTGCCCTGAAGACCGTGTCTCTGTGGGGCCAGGAGGCCGACGAAGAAAAGGAATTCCGGCTGCGCTTCATGAACGAGGCGCAAGCCGCAGGACGGCTGCACCATTCCGGAATTGTCGCGGTCTTCGATGTCGGCGAAAATCCGGAAAACCATGACCCCTACATCGTCCTGGAGTATGTGCAGGGCGAGTCGCTGAACCGCATTCTTTCCCGCGAAAAGAAATTGTCCCTCGAGCGCTCTTTGAAGCTAGCTGAGGAGATCGCTGACGCACTCGATTACGCGCATGCACAAGGCGTGATTCACCGCGACATCAAGCCCGCCAACATCCTCATTACGCAGGACGGCCGGGCCAAGATTGCTGATTTCGGGATTGCTAAATTGAACTTGGCCCACTTCACCATTCCCGGCCGAGTCCTTGGCACTCCGGCCTATATGGCTCCCGAGCAATTGAGTGGCGAAGGAGTGGACGGCCGCTCCGACCTCTTCTCGCTCGGAGTAATTCTCTATGCCATGGTGACGGGACATTCTCCGTTCCAGGGCACAAGCGCCACTACTGTCTGCTTCAAGGTAGCCAATCGCGAGCCCATAGCGGCCAGTGCTCTCGACATGACTCTGCCGCCACAACTGGACGCTGTGATTTCGCGGGCCATGGCGAAGGATGCCAACGAGCGCTACCAGCGCGGATCGGACTTCGCTGACGACCTGCGCATCCTGCAGCAGAGCTTTAAGATCACCTCGAGCACGACTTCACGCCGCACTTCTACCGCAACGCGTTCAGCCCTCACCGGTAGCACGAGCGCCATGCATCCCGCAGCCAAAGTGGCTGCGGCCGGAGAAGCAGTTCGATACATTCTTTCCAAAGCGCGAATCAAAGATCTCATTCTCGGGGCCGCCACCGTGGCACTGCTCGTCATTCTCGCGGCTCAGTTAAAGCTGTTCAACAACCGGCCCGAGTCGAGTTCACGCTCCCCGCTGCAGGTGAACAGCGCCGCCACCGTGAACCTTGATTCCGCACTACCGAGTAAACCGGTGGTCCAGGCCGAACCCGTGCCCACGCCGGCGCCGGCGCCGCTTCCCGCCGTAACCCGTAAGAAGAAGACTTTTGCAAAAACTCCACCCGCCCCCGCAAAGCAGATCGTGATTCCCTCCTCCACGCTCGAACTAGGCGTGCAACATCAATTCAAGGATGCGACTCTCTACGTGTGGGTCGATGACAAACTCACCCTGACTCTTCCTCTGCACGGCGCAGCCCAGAAGAAACTCGTAGTCTTCAACGGAGTCCGCGGCATAACGTCGGAAACTATGAAAATCCCCGCAGGCAGGCGCGTGCTTCGCTTTCGAGCCTTATCCACCGACCAGACTGTCGATCTGTCGAAGACTCTGTCAGCAGAATTCGTAGGTGGCGACACGAAATCCCTTTCGGTCTCCTTCGAAAAGCGCAATTCCTCAATGCGCCTGAGCTGGCAGTAACTGAGCCGGCATTAGCGTGGAAGAGCGGCCCTTCAGGGCCGCGTGAATCACAAAGATATGGAGAAGAACCTTCCGATCGCGACAAGCAGAGCCGCGAAGCGGCGGCATGTGAAAGCCCGGCACGGCAAGCCGGGTGATCTGGTGAAAGCTAGTCGAGTCCCGTAGGGGCAGCACGAACTGACGAATCCAACCCCTACTGCCGCAACCCCATCCAATTTTCCGACACCACCAGCGAATTCCCCGGATTCTGCGGATCGTACTTCACCGACGTGTGCAGCCCCAATCGGCAAGAGTGCAGATTGATCCAATGCCGCAGATAGGTGACATCCTGCGAGCACTCGTAGGAAACTCCCGCGACGTCATATTTATAAATCAACATGACAGCGGCATGATGATCCTTCGCCGGAGCGAGTTCCTGCACGTCGATCACGGTCCCATCCGTAATGCGGCCAGTCCCCTCAAGCCACGCACGGCGTTCGCGCTCAAGTTCATCCGCTGTCCTCGGCTTGCGTCGCAGCAGCGCGTACGATCCCAGCAGCGCGGCGCCGCTGGCTGCAACGAGTCCATACAATCGAAGCGAATCCATATCAGGGATGGGTCGAGATCAGCGGAGGAGCCGCTGACTTCTCTATCAGAATATTCGCAAAGCCAGTCGGTTGGAAGAGGCCTGGAGGTTACCGAGGTGCCGGGTGTTGTGAAAAACTCTGAGACGGGATCTCTACTTCGTCTCGTTGCAGACGTTCTTGCTGACCAGCTCCCCAAACCCGCCTTCGGGTGGCTTGCCGAACTGATCGTCGTGGTTCGCCTTCTTGCTGACTACGAAACGCCCGCTGTGGTCCCGAGTGTAAAACCATTCAGTCGTGGGATTCGCCGCCCCGCTGGCGCAATTGATTCGCACCCGCGCCCGCATCTCAACGAATGGGCCACCCTGAGGAAGCTGCGCCGGATCCTTGTACTCGACCCGCACCAGCGCAGACCGCTGATTGTTCTTGAGTACCCGGACAGAGCTGACGGACACTTTGTCTCCCGCTTCCGTCTGTCCGATCATCCGCCACTCTCCAGCGGCCAAGACGAACGTAACCATCAGGACGGTCGCGAGCGCTACCGCGAAAATGAGGAGGAGGGGTTTTTTCAATGCAAATTTCCCAAGCAGCAATTTGCAGCACTACTTTGGGCTATCCGGCCGTTTCTGTCAATCCGGTTCTGAGGCTACCCGCACCCCCGTCTCCGTGATATCGTGTATGCGCCCCAGCGAGTTTTACCCGGGACCTGTCTCGAAGAGCTTCAGCACATGGAAACCGTTTATTCCACAATACTTGCATCGCCGGTAGGCCCATTGTTCCTTGCTACCTCCGAGAAGGGACTGGTGGCCCTGGAGTTCGACGCCCGACTACCCGGACAACAGACCATACGTCCAAATCCACGCGACCTGCGCTCCGAATCCGGTGCGGTGCGCTTCGAGATCTCCGACGGAAAATTGTCCGCTTACAAACACGAACTGGAAGAATACTTCGCCGGAAATAGACGGCAATTCTCCTTTCCCCTCGACCTTCGCGGAACTCCGTTTCAACTTGAATGTTGGCGGGCCCTGATCGAGATTCCCTACGGCGAGACTCGCACCTACGCCGATATCGCCCGCGCGGTCGGCCGACCCCAGGGATTCCGCGCCGTCGGAATGGCGAACAACCGCAATCCTCTAGCGATCGTGGTGCCGTGCCATCGCGTAATCGCATCCGACGGTACCCTGTGCGGCTATGGCGGCGGCCTCGACATAAAACGCAAGCTGCTGCAATTGGAAGGAGCGCTAAGCGGCACGCTGGCTGCGTAACGGTCCACCATTTTCGATTGCAGATTTTTGATTTCAGATTGCAGATTGAAACCAACCCACTTCAATCTGCAATCTGAAATCTGAGATCTGAAATCCCTTTGACCACTCAAACCAACACCTCCACCCTCCGCAAAGCCGGCCTCTTCTACCTCGTCTTCGTAATGTTCTCCTACACGACCGGTGGCCCCTTCGGTCTCGAAGACATGGTCACCACCTCGGGCCCGGGGATCACCCTCCTCTACCTGCTCATCCTTCCATTCTTCTGGTGCATTCCAGTCTCGCTGGTATCTGCCGAACTCACGACCGCCATGCCCGTCGAAGGCGGCTTTTATCGCTGGACGCGCGCCGCCTTCGGTGACTTCTGGGGATTCCTCGCCGGATGGTGGAATTGGACTGCGTCGTTCTGTCTCGGCGGTGTTTACGGAGTGCTCTTCGCCGATTATCTGAAGTATCCCTTTCCGCGGATGAGCTGGTGGGAGCATTACCTCGTTTCGGTCGGACTCATTGCTCTGCTGACATGGGTCAACGTCCGCGGCATTCAGATGGTCGGCCAGGTCGCCACCGCCCTCGAGATCTTCATCTTCATCCCGGTGATTGCGATGGTCGTCATCGCGTTCACGCGCTGGCACTTCAACCCGTTTCACCCCTGGCTTGTGCCGCATCAGGCAACATTCAAAATATTCGGCGTGGGCCTGGCCCTGGGCTTGTGGCTGTACTCCGGATACGAACAGCTCTCGACGGTCGCCGAGGAAGTAGAGAACCCGCAGCGATCCTACCCGCGCGCGTTAGCGCTGGTCGTGCCTTTGTCGATCGCCGCCTATTTCCTGCCCGCACTCGCCGGATTGGCTTCAGCAGGTAACTGGGACCAATGGCACACCGGATTTTTCTCGGACGCAGCCCGGATGATCGGCGGCGCATGGCTCGGTACCTGGATGACCTTAGCCGCCATGATCGGCAACGTGGCCCTCCTGAATAGCACCATCCTCACCACGACGCGCATGCCCTTCGCCATGGCCGAGGATGGATACCTGCCAGACCTCCTGACCCGCAAACACGCCCGTTACGGCACACCATGGCTCGCGATCGTCGCGTCAGCTGTCATTTACGCAGCACTAGCCTGGCAAAGCCTGGGCCAGCTCATCTCCGTCTACATCTGGCTGCGCTCCGCAACAACGATCCTGACCGTTCTCTCAGCATGGAAGCTACGCCGCAGCCAGCCCGACCTGCCGCGTTCCTTCGTGGTTCCAGGCGGAGCCGCAGGAATGTTCTATGTAGTCGCTGCGCCGATCCTGATGGCGATCGTGGCGCTGTTAGGAGGAAACCGCTTCGCCACCATCGGCGGCGCCATCGCGATCATGCTGGGCCCGATCGTCTACGGCCTTCTCAAACCCTGGAATCCACGCACCGCACTGAGTTGATCCCGTTCGTCCGGATTCCCGAAAGATACTTGAGGGCAATTGATTACGATGAACAACTTGATGTGATATGGGACAACTGGTTTATGTGGGGACAGCCGCCTTCGGCTGTCCGTCGAGCGCAGCTCGACAGCTTGACCATCCAAAATCCCATCCGCCGACCTATCAACATCTTGTCATCCTGAGGCCCGCGCCTTTTGCGGGCCGAAGGACCTGTGCAATCGCAGGAAAGCTAAACCGGCGCCTGCGCTTCGCTATGGAAACTGTGCCAGGTTTGAGATTCATGCTTCAGCTCAGGCTTCTTCCGGATTTCGGTCCAATACTCTTCCCGCACGTCCTCATCGATCTCGACAGACAGATTGCTCACATACAGACGATCCTCCCCATCGCGACGCGGTCCCGAAATCCAATACTTATCGCGGGTTTCAACGTCGAAATGATTCGCCTTATAGCCTTGGAGTTTCTAAAATTCTCTGCCTTTGTAGTAGAGGGTAAGCCCAGTCTTCGAGAAGGTTACCCGACCGATTCGCGCCGGGCCGTTTACGCTCTCAGCCTTCGATTCGATATACATGATGCGCGACTTCTGGCCAGACTTTGGCATTCCGAGATTTTACAGCGATCAGTCTTCAGCTCTACCAGGTGATCGCGCAGCGCGCCAGGAAGGCGAGACCACGTCTCGATCTGCGGCATTACTCACCGAAAATGAATCGACCCATTTCGTCGCCTAACTGTTTTATTTCCTCAGGGTCCGAGGCGGCCCGGAAGCGCTCCGCCACTGCGAAGAAAGCCTTTTCTTTCTCTTTCTGTGCCTCCAGACCTTGCTCGAGCAATTCCACCAGCACACGATTGTCGCTGAGCCGTTTCTTGCGCGCGATCCGCTCCACCTGCTCGGCCAATTTTCTGGGCAGCGTTACGCTACGGCGGACCTGCTTCATCGATTTCATGACACCATCTTACACCATAATGGTGTACGGTCAGCTCACCCAGTCCAGCACCTTGTACCACGTCCCCGCAAACGGCAAAAACCACGGCTTCCCGTTATACAACCCAAACGGCGCCCCGGGGAACCGTATCCCCACAAACGGATTCTCCGGCTTATCCCCCGCCATCAACTCGGCAATCTTCTGCCCTTGGTACGTCGCCATGGCCACGCCATGCCCCGCATATCCGATCGCGTAGTACATCCCATCCATCTCTCCCGCATGCGGCATGATGTCAAACGCAAAATCGAGCGTGCCTCCCCAGACATACTCGACGCGCGCATCGCGCAATTGCGGATACACATCAATCATCCCCCGCCGCAACAGGTCGGCACTGCGCCGCACCGTCTGATCATTCTCCGGAAAAAACGCTGCCCGCCCACCAAACAGCATCCGCCGGTCCGGCGTCAGGCGGTAGTAATAGAGGTAATTCTTCGAGTCGTAGATCATCCGGTCGCGCGGGCTCAATTCTTTCGCCAACCCCGCCGGCAGCATCTCAGTCGTGATAATGAACGATCCAATCGGAATGATCCTTCTCTGCAACTCCGGAGTCACAGCCCCGGTGTACCCGCTGGTCCCAACAAATACTTCATGCGCCCACACCGATCCTCGCGACGTCGTAATCTTCCAGCCGGCTTCTCCTTGTCGTGAATCGCGCTCAATCCCACTGACGCGAGCATGCTCGTAAATCTCCGCTCCCGCTTTCATGGCCGCGCGCGCCAGCCCCGCAACATAGCGCGCCGGATTGCACCCCGCACTGACTTCATCCACCATGCCGCCGAAATAAATGCTCGACCCGATCTCCGCGCTCAGTTCGCTTCGTTGCACCACGCGCAGCTTGTGATTGAACTCGACCTCAATGATCTCCGCCTGCCGTTCGTAATTGTCGAAATGCTTCTGCTTGCAGGCAACTTCCAGATGACCGCTGCGCGAAAAATCGCAAGCGATCCCCTCTTCCTTGACGATCTGCTCGACACAATCGAGCGAAGCCAGCGACGCCGCGTACATCCGCCGCGTGAGTTCGCGTCCGTACATCGACATAAGCTGCTTGATCCCCAGCTTCATGCCGGTCAGCACCATTCCGCCGTTGCGCGAACTGGCG
This sequence comes from Candidatus Sulfotelmatobacter sp., assembly GCA_035568275.1. GTDB lineage: Bacteria > Acidobacteriota > Terriglobia > Terriglobales > Acidobacteriaceae > Sulfotelmatobacter. The sequence continues at coordinate 2,664 of DATMOO010000037.1, read as the reverse complement.
CCCCATCCGATCGTCTCCGACTCGAGCACGGCTACCCTGGCGCCCCGCCGCGCCAGCGTGCGCGCCGCCGAGAGCCCGGTAAAGCCAGCTCCGATCACCGCTACATCCACGGTTTCCGGCACTGGACGCGATGAATCGGTAGTCGGAAATTCTGTTGTCGTGAGCCAGTAGTTCTGTTCTTGCAGAGTCATGTTGAGAGCGTTCCCGCACACCGCTGGACGGCCAGAGCCCAAAACTGGATTCCGACGGCGCGACCGAGCATTTTAGCTTAGGGGGTATCTCAAGGACGTCTTCGGCAAGGAATGGCCCTGCACGGATGGCTTTGGGACGGAAGGGAAGGGCATACGGTAGCCCGTCCATGCGAGAGATGGGGCAAAGTGCTGTGGGACTCTGTGCCCGTTCTACAGCCCCTTGTAACTCATGGTTCATCCTTGTAAATGTCGGGGTAATCGCGAGGAGTTCAATCCCAAACGCTCCGCTCGGCTTTGCCTTCGCGGGACAGCCGAGGCGGCGGTCGCCACATGACCGGATCTGGTCGCAAGAGAGACTGACTCTTTCACTTTGTGTAAGTTATTGAAGGCATTTGGGCAGCGTCGGCGGCGCTTAAAATTCTTTCTTAGATTTCCTCGGTCTTCCACAGGGAACTCTCATCGTCCACAGTTTCTGCACAATGGGGCTAGGAATTTGACTTGCAGCGCGCAACAAACTGACGGAAAGTGTGTTCAGCGAAACGTGAAAGTTCCTGGCTGGGCCGAATGAATGCGGCAGAGCTAGCGGTAACCGGCGATTCTCGAGAGGGAGTCACCGGGGGGAAACTTCCAGAAACGCGCTCTGCGCGACTGGTTGCCCGGGCGTTGCGGCCTCCTCCCCCTTGTTGCTCTTCGGAGCAGAAGACAGGCCGCTGGCCACCGCACGGTTGCAGATTCGCCATCGCGAGATAGCAAATCGGCAGCTGGCTTCGGCAAGTGCAGCACCCGCTTGCGGGCGTTGTCGGGCTGAAGCGGTCATGGCGCCGCCTCTGCGGTGACGAAGGCAGGTCAGGAACACACGAAAGATGCGGTCCGGGGTGGCTGGCCCTGGACCGCATTCGAATTTTGGGAGGTCAAGTCCTTCCCCCCTCTTGATTTTCGTCTTTTATTCGCCTACACTCACAAAATGACAAGGCCGTTCGGCTTCGCCTTTACGGGACAGCCGAGGCGGCTGTCACTACGTGAGTCGTGACGCGCCAACTTTTTTTCAATTCGCGGGAGTTTTCCAGAGGGTGCGCGTCGCATTCACAAGGGGAGTGCGGGTAGTGTTCGTCGTACCGACTTTTAAATTTGTGCTTGGGAACGGTCTTGGCCACTTCTGATTACACCATCAGCACGCTTCCGGCGAATGTGGATGCTGAGCGCTCGATTCTAGGCGCGATCCTGCTCGACAACTTTGCTTACAACCAGGCGGCGGAGCATCTGCGGGTGGAAGACTTTTCCCTCGATTCGCACCGGCGAATTTATTCGCGCATGGTGGATCTGGCGGAATCCTCGCGGCCGATCGACATGATCACGCTGATCGAGGAACTCGAGCGGCACAAGGATCTGCAGCCGATCGGCGACGTGGCCTACGTGTCGAGCCTGGTGGATGGCGTGCCCGAGCGGCCGAGCATTGAGCACTACGTCAAGATCGTGCGCGACAAGGCACTGTTGCGCGGGGTGATTTCCGCAGCGACTACGGCCATTGCGCGCGCCAGCGATCAGTCGGATGCCGCCGAGGATGTGCTTAGCGACACCGAAGCGGCAATCTTCCAACTCTCGGAAAAGCGCATTGGGCGCGGATTCATGGGCGTGCAAGAGATCGTCCGCGAGACCTTCGGATCCGTCGATGCACTCCTGCAGCGCGGGCAGCGGATTACCGGACTGGCCACGCACTACACCGATCTGGATGAGATGACCAGCGGATTGCAGCGGTCCGATCTGGTGATCATTGCGGCACGGCCTTCGATGGGTAAGACCGCGTTCGTGATGAACATCGCCGAGAATGCCGCGATCGAAGATCAACAAGTGGTGGGAGTGTTCTCGCTGGAAATGTCGCGCGAAGCTCTGCTGATGCGTCTCCTGTGTTCGCAGGCGCGAGTCGACGCGCACAAGATGCGCACCGGATCGCTGTGGCAGGACGATACGAAAAAAGTTGTGCGCGCGATGGAGCAGCTGGCGCACGCGCCGATCTTCATCGACGACACCCCGGGCATCTCTCTGAGCGAGATGCGGGCGAAGGCGCGACGGCTGAAGCAGTCGCAAGGGCGTCTTGATCTGATCATCGTGGACTATTTGCAGCTCATGTCCGGCGGTGGAAAGAGATTTGAGAATCGCACGCAGGAAGTGTCGGCAATTTCGCGCGGGCTGAAGGCGCTGGCAAAAGAACTCAGCGTTCCGGTGATCGCGCTTTCCCAGTTGAGCCGCGCGCCCGAGAGCCGCAGCGGAGATCATCGTCCGCAGCTGGCCGATCTCCGCGAGTCGGGATCGATCGAGCAAGACGCCGACCTGGTCATGTTCATCTTCCGCGAGGAAGTCTATAAGCAGGATGATCCGGAGCTTCAGGGGCGGGCCGAGATCATCATTGCTAAACAGCGTAATGGTCCCATCGGCCGGGTCAAGATGGCGTTCCTCAAACACTGCACCCGATTCG
>DATMOO010000036.1:0-4113 GCA_035568275.1 Candidatus Sulfotelmatobacter sp. | reverse complement strand
TCTGTCTGGGGTCGACATAAAACCACAATCGATCTTGGAGCTAGCAGGTATTTCGTCTGCTCCAAAGAGATTCCGTCGTCCGAGAAATCATCTGGACTGGGCAAAGCGGTGTCCACGATTCTCTTCCACTCCTGTGGTGTTCCCTCCTGCACATTGAACTCCAACTCTTCCCAGTATGCATTGATCATTGCGTAGATGTCGTCATCACCTTGAGATGCGCCGTGCAGGCAGAATGCCAGGCTATGCGAATGGGAGGACAAATCGACCGTGGGACCGACGCCATACCAGGAAATATCCTCCCGCCAGAACCTGCTTCGGCTCAGCGAGGGATGAGTTTTGCGGAACGCAATCATGTTCTTGAAGAATCGGAAAATATCGCGGTTCGCCTGAAGTTGACTCCAATCCAGCCATCCAATTTCGTTGTCCTGGTTGTAGGGATTGTTGTTGCCAAATTGGGTGTTCAGGAACTCGTCGCCAGCCCGAAACATCGGCGTACCGTTCGATAAGAAGAGCAGGCAGCAGAAATTCTTTACTTGCTTCCGGCGCAATGCGAGGACTTCCGGGGTGACAGCTTCATCCCCTTCCTGACCACAATTCCAACTGAAGTTCGCGTCAGTACCGTCCTGATTACTATTTCCGTTTTGCCAATTATGCTTGCGGTCATAGGAAACAAGATCGTAGAGCGTGAAGCCGTCGTGGGACGTTATATAATTCACACTCTGGAACGCGTGATAAGCGTCGGCGCGGTTGTCGGGAAACAAATCATCGCTCCCATAAATCCGGCGCATCAGGTCAGGGACCGTCCCCGGATCGCTCTTAACGAAACGGCGAATGTCATCGCGAAACCGCCCGTTCCACTGCAGCCAGGTCAATCCTGGGAATCCTCGTCCGAGCTGATAAGCGGCTGTGTCCCAAGGTTCTGCGATCAGACGCACCCGCCCTAATTCCGGGTCCGCGGCAATTTCACTGAAGATGGGCGCTTCGCCCCAGTTGAGAGACCCGTCTGCATTGCGGCTGAATACCGACGCCAGATCAAAGCGGAATCCGTCGATATGCATCCCTCGCTTCCAATAACGCAGACTATCGATCACCATCTTGCGCACATGTGCCTGGCCGAAATTCAAGGTGTTGCCGGTGCCGGAGTAATTGGCGTAGGGGTTTGCCGGATCGGAGGAAAGCATGTAATAGCCGGCACTGTCGAGACCCTTGAAGCTGTAGATCGGCCCTTTGTAGTCGCCCTCGCAAGTGTGGTTGTATACGACGTCCAGCACCACGCCGATATCAGCCTGATGAAAAGCCTTCACCATATTCTTGAATTCAAGATGCTGCTCATCAGAACGGTGTGTGCTCGCGTACTGAGCATGCGGCGCGAAGAAATTCAAAGGCATATAGCCCCAGTAGTCGCCTTCTTGTGGGTCGCGCTGAAAAACCGGCATCAGTTCCACAACCGTCACCCCGAGTTCCTTTAAATAGGGAATCTTTTCCACGAGACCGGCGTATGTGCCTGCACGCGATGGGTCGACACCTGAGTTTGGGTTCTTCGTGAAACCTTTCACGTGAAGTTCGTAGATGACTGCATCCGACTCATGATACGGAGGCCGAGCCCCCGCCCAGTCAAATGTCGATCGGTGATCAGTCAGCACTCCCAAAGGCGCGCTGCCTGCATTGGACCCTTCTCGCATGGCCAAGTTCCGATCAAAACTGGGTGGGAAGAAAATGCATTTCGCGTACGGGTCGAGCAGAACCTTCTGCGGATCGAAACTATGCAGTTGAGGAATCGTCTCTCCTGATACGGAATACGCGTAATAACGAGCGGCACCAAGCTTTGTAACCGGGACGCGGCAGTGCCAAATCCGCCCCGACTTGTTGTGCAAAAAATCCAATTGAAGCGTCAGAAGAGGATTCACTAGATCGGCTGGAGAATAGAGCAATAGAGTGACGCTCTCCGCATGTTCCGAGTGAACGGCAAAATTGAACGCTTGCTCCTCTTCGATCCACTTGACGCCAAGTGGCAATGGGTTGCCTTCTGCTTCCTCCCATGTCGGACGCCTGGTAGGTGGCGCCGCCACGGAATCGGCGGTGTCAGCTAAGTTGGCGTGCACTTCGAGGTTTGAATTGTTCACAGGTGTCTCTTTTTTCATCCGCATCCACTTGCTATTTCCCATATCCGCCTGTCCGTGGTCAGCGGAAGCTCGTCGCACCTTCGCGGTCCACTTGCGCCCTGACGGATGTTGCAGGACTGACCGAGCGCTTGCAACTCTCCGTCAAATCCTGCAGCCACTGAAGAGCCTGAGAGGACAGCGTGTCCTCTCGGACGCGCCAACGCCAGTTCCCATCGGCATGACCAGGCACGTTCATACGAGCTTCGCTTCCCAAGTTGAGCAGATCCTGCAACGGAGCGATCGCGAGCGCCGCTGGTGACGACCATGCCAGCCGCATCAACTCCGGAGCGGCATCCGCACTGGTTCCCGGCGCACGCTTGAGGTAGCTCCAGAAGTTCTGCCGCTGGTAGTCGGGCAATTCCTCATACCATTGTCGAGTTGTGGCATTGTCATGCGTGCCGGTATAGGCGACCGTATTGTGGACAAAGTTGCGCGGCAGATATGGATTGTCCGCATGACCATCGAAGGCGAATTGCAGGACGCGCATCCCCGGCAAACGCAACTGGTCGCGCAGGTCTTGTACGTCGGGGGTAATCAAACCCAAATCTTCCGCGATGAATGGCAGATGGCCCAGCTCCGTTTGCAGTGCTTGAAAAAAGCTGGCTCCCGGACCCGCCACCCACTGCCCGGACTGAGCCGTTGGCGCTCCGGCTGGAACGTGCCACGCAGCCGCGAACCCGCGGAAGTGATCCAGGCGAATCACATCGACGTGAGCCAGCAGAGCACGCAACCGATCGATCCACCACCGATAACCAGTCGAACGCACGGCATCCCAGTTGTAGACGGGATTACCCCACAACTGACCTTGTGCACTGAAATAGTCGGGGGGAACTCCGGCGACGAAGCGTGGCCGACGCTGGTCATCGAGCAAGAATAGTTCAGGGTTCGCCCAAACATCAGCGGAATCAGGGGAAACAAAGAAAGGCAGGTCGCCGATCAAGCTCACGCCCTTGGCATGAGCATGCTCCTTGAGTTGATCGGCTTGGCGGAACAGCAGGAATTGCGCGAAGCGAACCTGATCGATTTGACTTGCTAGCTCACGCCGCGCCACGGCCAGGGCGCCCGGAATGCGCTGAACCAACTCTGCTGGCCAGTCCAGATAATAAGCTTGGCGATACTTTTCTTTCAGTGCGCGGAACAGAGCGTAGTCTTCCAGCCAATGCGCTTGCTTCGCGCAGAACTCGTCGTAGGTAGGCCGCAGGTCCTTGCCTCTGGGCTCCCCGGCTTTGAAGTTTGCCCACGCTGTTTTGAGCAGCCGCTGTTTGAACGGGATAACAGAGTCGTAGTCAACCACGTCCGCGGAGAAGTGAACCTGACTATCGCTCGCCTGTAGCAGCTCGTCCGAAATGAGGGAATCGGGACTGATCAGCAGCGCGTTGCCGGCAAACGACGATAGTGATTGATACGGCGAGTTTCCGTAACCAGTCGGGCCGAGTGGTAGCGCTTGCCACCACCCTTGGCCGGCATCATGGAGACGATCAATCCATGAGAACGCCGACGCTCCCAGATCGCCGATGCCATACGGCGAGGGCAAAGACGTGACGTGCATCAGCAAGCCGGACGCGCGATATTCGGAGGGAAACGGCGGGATATTGGTGAGCCCACCGTTGCCGTTCATGGCTCGACATCGTCCCGAACAACCGAAGAGGACCCCAACGCTCTGTTCACCATTTGCTCGGCTTCCCTCAAAATCGCGCTCAAGTGGGTCTGGCTCTTGAAACTCTCGGCGTAGATCTTATAAATGTTTTCGGTGCCGGAGGGTCGCGCTGCAAACCAACCGCTCTCCGCCACAACTTTCAAGCCGCCGATTGGGGCATCGTTGCCCGGGGCTTTGGTCAGCTTGGCGGTGATTGGCTCGCCCGCCAGGTCTGACTCCTTTACCGCGTCCGGGGTGAGTTTTCCCAACTTTGCTTTCTGCTCGGGCGTGGCGGGCGCGTCGATGCGCGTGTAG
>DATMOO010000035.1:0-2621 GCA_035568275.1 Candidatus Sulfotelmatobacter sp. | reverse complement strand
TTTGTTTCATTCCCTCATTCTACGTTTGCGCGTACTTGCCCTCAAGTAGAGGGGCCGCCTCGGGTGCGCGACCTCAGAATGACGATTTGAATGGTTCCTTTTCTTGTGACTTTGTTCTGAACGTATATAATACGTACAGAAAGGAGTCCCATGCCGCAGTCACTCTCCGAGCTGGAACGGCAGCGTTCCCTCCTTGCCACACAACTCACCCGGTTGGGCGATCTTCGTCCCGGATCGGTCACCGGAATCGTTCGCCGATGCGGGAAGCCCACCTGTCATTGTGCTCAGCCCGACGACCCCGGCCACGGTCCAACTCTGCGGCTTACTTACAAGGTGCAGGGCAAGACCGTCAGCGAAGCTTTGCCGACACCAGCTTCGGTGCGTAAGGCGGAACAAGAAATCGCAGAATTTCGGAAGTTTCAAGATCTGAGCCGTTCCTTCCTGGATGTGAATGAGAAAATCTGCCGCCTGCGGCCAGTAGAAGAGCAACTCCTGAGTGAACAGGAAAAAAAACGGCGAACGCCATCCAGCAGGAAGTCGCGCGCGAAGTAGAGCAACTGCTACGCACGATCTTCACCGGCGCGCGCAAGACGGGTCACGTGGATTTGGAAGCAGTCGAGATGCTGGTGCGCTCGGCCATGTATCAGGCCGGAGCGAGCACGCTGACCGAGTTGCTGCGGTTTCCCGCGCCGGACCAGCGCGCGATCCCGTGCCAGTGCGGACAATCAGCACTCTATCGCGAGTTGCGCCCCAAGACGGTGTTAACGGTGGTTGGCACAGTGGAAGTGACCCGGCCCTACTATTTATGCCCTTACTGCCACGAAGGGCAGTTCCCGGCTGATCAAGAACTGGACCTTGTCGATACCGAGTTTTCGCCCGGCGTGCGGCGCATGCAAGCACTGGTTGGCCAGCAAGCACCGTTTGAGCACGGTCGTGAGCAACTGAAGCTGTTGGCCGGACTTGAGGTAACCACCAAGTCCGTTGAGCGCGTGGCCGAGGCCATTGGCGAAGATATTGCGCGGCGGGAGCAGCAAGAGATCGATCAAGCCGTGCAACTCGATCTACCCGTCATCGTGGGCGAGCCTGTTCCCATCCTGTATGTCCAGATGGATGGTACCGGCGTGCCTGTGGTGAAGAAAGAGACTGCGGGCCGCAGAGGTAAGCTAGACGGATTGCCGGCGCACACGCGCGAAGCCAAGCTCGGCTGCGTATTCACCCAAACCAAATGGGACAAAGAAGGCTTCGCCATTCGCGACCTCGACTCGACCACTTACATCGGGGCCATCGAAACCGCCGAGCAGTTTGGCAAGAGGCTCTATGTCGAGGCTTGGAAGCGAGGCTGGAGCCGCGCCCAGAAGAAGGTTGTCATCGGCGACGGCGCCGAATGGATCTGGAACCTCGCCAAGGAACACTTTCCCGGTGCCATTCAAATCGTCGATCTGTTCCATGCACGCCAGCACTTGTGGGACTTGGCACGACTGCTTTACCCCAACGACACCCATCGCCGCAATGCCTGGATCGGCCTCCATCAAAAACGCTGGCTCGATAAAGGTAAGATTGCCAAACTCGTCGCCTCGCTCCATTCGATTCAAACCCCCGATGCCGATCTGGCCAACAAGATTCGCACCGAAGCCGAGTACTTCGCCACCAACGCCAGCCGCATGCGCTATCCCAAGTTCCGTAAACAGCACCTTTTCGTCGGCTCCGGCGTCATCGAAGCTGGCTGCAAAACCGTGATTGGTCATCGCCTCAAACAGTCTGGCATGTTCTGGACCGTGCAAGGCGCTAACTCGATCCTCGCGCTCCGCTGCTCCCACCTCAATGGTCGCTTCGAGGACTACTGGGAGGACCGTCGGGCAGCTTGATCTCCACTTCTATGTCGCGCACCCGTCCAACCTCAAAGTCCGGACGGCAAGCCTTACATTTCTTTGAGCTAGGGATACCTCCTCCGTCGTTTCGCTTACCGTTTACCGAATTGACATCGCTGTTCCAGCTGCGGTATTCTACACGGGTATTGCAGTTGGCCAGCGCTCCCCGGGCGCCGACCTTATGATGAGCGGCCCTTCAGATTAAGGAGACAACTAACGTGACAAACCCCACCGAGCAGAAGACCAACATTCTGCATCGCGCTTTTTCGCGGAGGAGCTTCGGACGCATGGCGAGCATCGTCGCCGCCGGTTCCACCCTACCGTTCCACGAGTTTGCGTACGCGCAGCTCGCCCTCGACAACCGTAAGCTGCCGCCCGGCGCCGTGAAGATCGACAGCAATGAGAATCCGCTCGGGCCCTGCAAGGAAGCCCTGGAAGCCATGAGCTCCGTGCTGCCTCAAGGCGGCCGTTACATGTTCTTTCTACCCGCTGAAATGCAGGAAGTTCTGGCTTCCCAGGAAGGCATCAAGCAGAATTACGTACAGGTTCACGATGGATCGAGCGCGCCGCTGCTCCTGTCCGTGGCCGCGTTCACGTCTCCCGAAAAGCCGTTTGTGATCGCCGATCCTGGCTACGAAGCGGGAGCGGAGGCGGCCAAGGTCGTCGGCGCGAAGATTGTCCAGATCCCGTTGAAGAAGGATTATTCTCACGACGTGAAGGCCATGGCCGCGGTGCCGAACGCCGGCCTCATCT
>DATMOO010000034.1:0-10954 GCA_035568275.1 Candidatus Sulfotelmatobacter sp. | reverse complement strand
TGCAGCAAGAATTCTGGTGAAGCACTATCGCATTGACCAGAACCACAGCAATTCCTATACAGTGTGGAAGGCGATGGGGTCTCCGCAATCGCCCACTGCAGAGCAATCTCAGTCGTTGAAAGCAGCGGGGCAGTTGCAACTGTTGGAATCGCCTCGGTGGGTAGATAGCAAAGACGGCACGGTCCGTTTGGATTCTTCCATGCCGGGTGAGAGCGTTTCGTTGGTGGAGTTAAGTTGGTGAAGCCCGATTGTTCTTGCCAGATTGGTCGGGCAGCACTGCGCAAGTGCGATTAACTTCTTGTCACGGATGAACACGGATTTTCTGCGGACCTATTTAAGCGTTGTCATCCTGAGCGGCGCTTTTTGCCGCGAAGGATCTACGCAGTTTGCTGTCGCAGAAAAGAGTGCATAGGTCCTTTGCTTTTCTCAGGATGACAGGGTGAATTTTTCGAGGAAGCAATTATGGAAATCAAGAAAGTTGGAGTTCTCGGTTGTGGCCTGATGGGTTCTGGCATCGCCCAAGTATGTGCTACGGCGGGATTCGACATCACGGTGCTGGAAGTCGAGCAGAAGTTCCTCGACAAGGGCTTTGCCGGGATTGAGAAATCGCTCGCCAAGTTTGCCGAGCGACCCGTCGAGAAGGGCGGGATCACTTCTGAGCAGAAGCATGCCATCCGTGCGCGGCTTAAGGGCACGACCAGCAAGTCCGACCTAGCCGATTGCGATATCGTCATCGAGGCGATCATCGAGAACGTGGAAGAGAAGAAGAAGATGTATGCGTCGATTGACGCCATCGTAAAGAAGGACGCGATCTTTGCCTCGAATACGTCTTCGATTTCCGTGACCGAGCTTCTGACTGCGGTGAAACGTCCGGAACGGTTCATCGGACTCCACTTTTTCAATCCGGTGCCGTTGATGAAGTTGGTCGAGGTCGTTCGCACCATTGCTACCGCTGACGAAGTTTACGAGTCCGCCTACGTGTTCGCGAAGAAACTGGGCAAAGTCCCGGTGCGGACATCAGATAAGACCGGATTCATCGTAAACCGGCTGCTGGTGCCGTATTTGCTCGATGCAATCCGGGCGTATGAAGAAGGCGTGGGGTCGATTGAAGATATCGATAACGCCATGAAACTGGGCTGCGGCTATCCGATGGGGCCGTTCACGCTGCTGGATTTTGTCGGGCTCGACACGACGTACTACATCACGCATGTGATGTACGACGAGTTCAAGGAGCGCCGCTTCGCGTCGCCTCCACTGTTGAAGCGGATGGTAATGGCAGGCTGGTACGGGCGGAAAACCGGCAAAGGGTTTTATGATTACTCAGATCCGGAGAAGCCAAAGGCGATTAAGTTATAAAGTTCTGTCATCCTGAGCGAAGTGAGGCTTTCGCGAAGCGATAGCCTCACGCAGTCGAAGGATCCCTTTCAGCTATGCGTGACGACGGACCTGAAAAGCATTTTCACTACGGCTGCTTGGAGAGAACTCATGGTGGAAGTCGTCGGTCAGTGAGGCTGACCGGGATCCTTCGACTGCGCAAATCAATCCGCTTCGCGAATCGATTTGCCCCGCTCAGGATGACAAATTTTGAATGATCCGCGTTGATCCGCGCGAATCCGTGGCAGATTGGAATTTTATGAACTTCGAAAACATCATTCTCGAAAAGAAAGCGTCGATCGCCTACGTCACCGTCAACCGGCCGAAAGTGCTGAACGCGCTCAACATGGCCACTATGGAAGAACTGCGGTCAGCGTTTCATGACATCAAGAACGACACCGCGATTCGCGTCGTCATCTTCACCGGGTCCGGCGAGAAGGCATTTATTGCCGGCGCCGACATTGGCGAGCTATCCAAGCACGATGCGGTTACCGGGAAGGAATACACGCATCGCGGTCAGAATGTCCTGAATCTGATTGAGAACCTCGGTAAGCCCGTGATCGCCTGCATCAACGGCTTTGCGCTCGGCGGCGGATGCGAGATCGCGATGGCTTGCACCGTGCGACTCGCCAGCGAGAACGCGAAGCTGGGCCAGCCGGAGGTGAAGCTGGGGATTATTCCGGGGTACGGCGGAACCCAGCGCCTGCCGCGCCTCGTGGGCAAGGGTATCGCAATGCAGATGGTACTCGCCGGAGAGATGATCACAGCGCAGGAAGCGCATCGCATGGGGCTGGTGAATGAGGTGATGCCGGCGGCGGAGTTGATTCCGCGCGCCGAAGCGGTCGCGGCGAAAATCATCGCCAACGCTCCGCTCGCGGTGCAGTACGCGATGGAGGCCGTGAACAAAGGTATGGAGATGACCCTCAGTGAAGGTCTCTATCTCGAAGCAGTCTTGTTCGGCGTGGCTTGCGCGACTGAGGATAAGACTGAAGGAACAAAGGCATTTCTCGAAAAGCGCGCGCCAGTTTTCAAGGGTAAGTAAGCGTTATCAAACGTATGCAATACCATTGTCATCCTGAGCGGCGTTTTTTGCCGCGAAGGATCTATGCATCGGTGGGCGCCGACGAACTGCCCTCGCCGCTGAATGTCGGGCTCAGGATGGCGGCCATTACATAGGTCGCGATCAATACAGGGGACACTCACATCGCTGCAAAGAAAGACATACTGAAGATTGAATCGGTGCCGGACTCACTTGGCGCCTTAGAAGGCAAGCTTGACGCGTCCGGGAGACGCTTCGCCATTGTGGTTTCGCGATTCAATTCGTTTATCACTGAGCGGCTTTTGTTGAGTGCTTGTGATGGGCTTCTGCGGACGGGAGCTTTGAAAAAGGATATCGCTGTAGTTCGCGTGCCCGGAGCATTTGAGATTCCCTCAGCCGCGAGGACGCTGGCTTTGAGGGGAAAGTATGATGCGATCATTTGTATTGGGTGCCTGCTGCGTGGGGATACGGCGCACTACGATGTCATCGTCAACGAAGTTACTCGCGGGATTGGGCAGTCCGCGCAGGAGACGGGAGTCCCGCATGCCTTCGGTGTTTTGACGTGCGACACTCTGGAGCAAGCGATTGACCGCGCTGGACTGAAGCTGGGGAACAAGGGATTCGAGGCCGCGCTGGCCGCGGTAGAGATGGCCTCGCTGAAAAGAGCCGTGAGTCGTCAGTCTTCCGTCATCCGCAAAAGCCAGCCCGGCGTCAGGCGTCAGTCGTCCGACACAGGCAAGAAGGGCCGAAAAAAGTAAGTCGGCTGTCTACTTGTGAGGAAGGTGGCCAGGCGAAACTATTTGTTCATGTCGCGCTTCGGGCAGCGGCAAAAGCATCGGCAGGGCTTGGACGTGTTCGCCGATGTTTCCATCCTTAAACCAAGCCTCGACCTGGGGAAACAGGTTCATCAACCGGTCTATGACCTCCTTGCTGCATATTTTCGGCGAGCGAAAACCAAAGAATGTCCGCATCGTAAACCAGCTAGCGGACTTCGGTCGTGGGGTCAGGCGGAAAGATTCGGCCCACCTAAATCTCTCAGCTCCGAACTTTGTGAGTTTAGGCAGTCTTGCGTTGCGCGCCCCGACGAGCTGCCCTTCTTTGATGAGTTCAGGTGGGTCTCGTCGGAAATTGATGATGAAACTCGGCTTTGAGTGCTTGTCGAACTGGATTTCGATTACGTCAGATGCAGTGTCGCGCCTTCGCACAGAAGGTGCCAAAAGGGTGAATAGAGCGTGCGTCTGCCTTCGCGGGATTCTTAGCTGGTTCAAAGTCAAGCGACTGCAGGTACGGAATGAAGCGCTTCGACAATTCCTCTCTGAGATACGCTCGATTCGATTTGTCGATGGCCTCTCTCCAATAGATAGCTTAACTTTTTCCGACGTTGTTTTCTGTACTGTAGACTGTGACTGTCGTTAGGGGTTCAGTTAGGTTGGCGGCTGACGAGTGTGTTCGTCTGCGAACCATGCTTTCTTATGGGTACTCGACGAAAATCCCGGGAGATCGCCTTGCAGATGCTTTTCCAGGCGGATATGGGGAAGCAAAACGCCGACCAGGTACGGCGGACGTTCTGGGCCGAGCACGGCGCCACAAGCACCGAGGTGCGCGGGTTTGCCGATGATTTATTTCGAGTGGCGACGGATCGGGTGAGCGAGATCGACTCGTTGATCGAGAAGCATGCCGAGCATTGGCGCATGGAGCGGATGGCCGCGGTTGACCGGAATCTGCTGCGGGCGGCGGTTGCGGAGTTGCTGGCTTATCCCGAGACGCCGCGCGCCGTTGTGATCAACGAAGCCCTAGAGATTGCGCGCAAATTTTCTTCCCCCGAGTCGGTGCACTTTGTGAATGGTGTGCTCGATAGTGTGGGCAAAGACCTGGGTGGCAGCCAGTAGTAGTTAGTTCTATTCCCTTTCCTGGGTTTTCTTCCCTCCCGTTTCGCCTTTGGGTTAAGAGCTCCGCTCGGGGCTTCGCCTTCGCGAGACAGCCGAGGCGGCTGTCTCTACACGGTTCTTTCCGATTCGGCGACTAGGGCCTGGCTTGCACAACGTTCAGCGTGCACGGACCGGCGAGTGGAGTGAAGGAGCAGAACGGGTTCAGGCCGTTCGGGATGTTGGGGAACGAAATGGGAACCGAGTCGCCGCCACCCAGAGCCGTACTGACTTCATGCAGCATGCCATCACTGCCGGCGATCACGATGGTCCCCGCATCAGTCGACATGTCGGCGGTGAGCGGCCTCGCGTTGTTCTGAAGCTCGATGCCTCCGATCACGGACCCGTTGATGAAGCTGTAGACAATGATGCTCGAACTGCTGGAGGAGACGACATAGAGCTGCGTATCATCAGCGGAGTAGAAGAAGTTCACTGGCTGCAGTGTCCCTTGCCCCAATTCGATCCGCTGGACCGCAGGCTGACTCTGGTAGTCGGTGAAGGTCAATTGCTGCGGACACAATGTCGTTGGATCCACCGGCGGGGATATAACGGAAGTGACGATGTCGAATCCGGTGGAGTCAAGAATGAGTATGTGTATGCCGTCCGGGATCGGATGGCCAAAGGAGTCTCTGCCGTCAATGTGCAGCGCGGGCAGAACTTTCATCAGAAGTGGCGGCCCGGGCAACGCGGTACTTGCGGCGGGCTGGATTGGGGCAACGGCAGGATTGGTGCAATTGGCGAAGGCGGTGAGATTGGGGGCACTCCCGGACTCAGCGATATACGTGAAGGCGGCATTCGGCGAGAATGCTATGGCAGTGGCCGGTTGAGCCAGAGCAATCGGACCTTGCAGCGCCTGAAGCGAGGAGTAGACATACATCGAAGTCAGGTTCGATCCCGCGATGATAAAGGTCTTCAACCCGTCAGGTGAAAAGCCAGCGATTTCGGTCAATGGAGGCACCGGACCGGGAATGCTGAGAGCAGTGGGTGAACCCGCGTTGGACACATTGGCGATGTAAACCTGATTCGGAACGTGGACGGTATCAGAAAAGGCCGCAATGTTCCCGTTCAGTGAACTCGCAAGCACATTTCCCGTCAATGTGCCGAGCGGAGTGAAGGGATTAGTTGTGCCGCCGAAATTGTTCGGGGTCACAATCTGTGCGCCGTACTTGCTTCCCATCCAGACTCTTGCCCCTGTCGGATCGAACAGAAATGAATTGGGCGAAACCGGCAGAGGGTTTTCATTGCCTGCCGAGGTTACCGTCGAGACCAAGTACCCCGACGTATTACATGTCGAAGGAGGTTCCTGCGCGCATCCCATGCTCGAAGCGAACACTGTCGGTAAGGACGTAGATCCGGTGACGATGCCAGAGATCGCGCCCATCGAGGAAAGCGGCTGCGGAGGGTTCGGCGCATTGACGAAAACCGAAGACGCGTAAACCGGGACCGGAATGAGTTCCCCACAGTTTGCCAACAGCGGATACAGGGCCTTGAAGAAGTTGGTGCAGGCGGTGATCTTGTTCTGATCGATCACTCCATCGGTTAGGAACGCATTGGGGATAGTGGGGAATCCAACATTACAAGTGGGCGGCGAGCATGAGGCGGTCACGGTGGCGGAACCCGGAGTTGACAGGGACAGAGTGCAAGACTGGGTGCATCCCGTGGCAGGTACCCCGATTGCTCCTGGCTGCGACGAGGTCCAGGTTAGGGGAATCTTGCTGAGGACGATCCCTCCGTCGGTATTGGGCAGGGAACTGATGCTCATGATGTCGGTCACGGTGGCGATCACCGTCTGGGGACCGGACGTCGATCCCTTGGGGACGTTGAATGTCGTTCGGCCGGAGCCCGCGGCGCCAAGTTCGAGCGCGATGTTCTGGATGGGGCAGGTCGCGAAGAAATCGAGGACTGGAGAACCCACGCCCTGCGCGTTGGTCAATTGTGGCTGCTGAAACGAACTGCTGCTCACGCCATTGGCGGAGGCATAGATGTAGGTAATCCCCGGAGTGTTCGCCGTTGCCATAGCCTGATTGGTGGCGAAGCTAAAAGTGTTGTTGGTCAACGGCGTTAACGACACGACGGATGCATTGTTGGCAGACCAGGTGAATGGGCCCACGGAAGCGGTGATATCGGTGCCCTGGCTGTAGGCGTGAGCTTCGACAGTCATCGATTGGGTTTGCGAAAGGCAAGGCTCCTGTACCTGCGTACCGTCTGGAATGACGCCGACTACCGTGATGTTGTCGATCGGCGGATGGACAAAGACATAGGTTGGAACGCTGCTACCACCCAAGGCGCTTGCAGTGACTGTAACGGGTCCCATGGCTCCCGGGGTACAAGTGGTAAAAGCGACATCCCAGTGGCCCGCGCAGGCGACTCCATTCGGAGCCAGATTGAGAACGGCGGTATCGTTCGATGCGAATGTGACAGGAACGGCGAGGTTGGTTCCGGACGCGGTTTGGACGCTGGCCGTGAACGTAAGAGTGCCGCCCAGCACCATGGAAACGGCCGAACCTGGGTTGAGGTTAATGCGCCCTGGGAACAGAGGTGGCCCCGGGTGGGATCGTCCGCCACATCCGGTGATGGTCAAGAACGAAAGAAAGGCAACTGCCAGGCGCAGACTTAGCGAACGAAACCGACCCATGCACTCCTCTTTGTCCATCGCTGATGAGAGCCAGCCATACCCTGCGCCTCAACGACGCAGAGAAACTACTCAAATGAATTGGAAAACCTGTAGTGTAGAGGTTGAGGCCAGAATCAGCAAGCGCCCGAATCCCGCCCCGTCGTAAAAACCGCTCGATATCCCCTCAGTGGGATGCAAAAGAACGAGTTGACGATGTTTCGAACGACTTGCTATAGTAGTTTGGTTCCGCGAGTTCATCCAGGCTTGCTGTATGCTGCGACTTTTTTGTGGCTGTGTGCGCAGAAGGTGGCGGTCGAGCTTTAGAGAAACAGGGTTTCCGGATGCAAGTTAGGTTCGGAAGCATTCCTCGCTGAAACGTGCCTGCGGCGCCCTTCGCCCTTATGCGAGGGGATATGCAGGGCAAGGCTGACGAAACGGAGTGCCCCCGGAGTTTGGCCGGGCGCCACCGTCGGCGGCGTAAGCCTTAAAGGGAATCCAGAATCTCTCGTCAGCGCGCGCGTACGAGTGCTGCGCAATAAGAGACGAGAAGTAATGGCTGGCTGTAGCCGGTCATGCCCACGGATGCGCTTCTGAGAGTGTGGATTTTGAAGCCGCCCGCCGAGTGCGAGTGTGCGGCTGAGGAGTAGCAAGAGTGCCTACGTTTAATCAGTTGGTGGCCCAAGGCCGGAAGCGGCCTCGTTATAAGACAGCGAGCCCTGCGTTGCAGGGGTGTCCGCAGAAACGCGGCGTATGCACGCGCGTATACACGCAGACCCCGAAAAAGCCGAACTCGGCATTGCGGAAGGTGGCGCGTGTGCGGCTCACGAACGGGATCGAAGTCACAACGTACATCCCCGGAGTCGGACACAATCTGCAGGAGCACTCGATTGTGCTGATCCGCGGGGGCCGCGTGAAAGATCTGCCGGGCGTGCGCTATCACGTGATTCGCGGAACGCTCGATGCGGTCGGTGTTGCCAACCGCATGCAGGGACGCTCCAAATACGGAGCCAAGAGACCGAAGAAAGGCTAGTGGCCGGTGGTCAGTGGCCAGCAAAGCTCAAGCTAGAAGCTATGAGCTAGGAGCTAGAAGCTGAATGCCTCGTAAAGGACATATCGCAAAGCGGACGGTGCCGGCCGATGCTGTGTATCAGTCGGACCTGGTGACAAAGTTCATCAATTCGATGATGTGGCAGGGCAAGCGCTCGACGGCCGAGGGCATCTTTTATGAAGCCCTTACGAAGCTGGAGTCGAAGGGCGGCGATGAGGCCCTGAAGCTGTTCAAGAAAGCCGTCGAGAACACAAAGCCGCTGCTCGAAGTGAAGACCCGCCGGGTCGGTGGTGCGAACTATCAGGTGCCGGTCGAGGTGAATGCCGACCGCCGGACGTCGCTGGCCATCCGCTGGATCATTAGCTATGCGCGTGGGCGTGGCGAAAAGGGAATGGTCGACAAGTTGAGCAATGAATTGCTGGACGCAGCCAACAGTCGCGGCGCCGCCATCAAGAAGAAAGAAGACGTCCACCGCATGGCGGAGGCGAACAAGGCGTTCGCGCATTACCGCTGGTAACCAAATTGAGTGATTGAGCGATCGGGCCATTCAGAGATTGAAAATGCAGTCGGTTTGAGATTTTTCAATCGCCAAATCGCCCAATCGGTAAATCAAACTGAAGTTTGAGCCCCAGAAAGAGTAGATAAGAGTCGTGCCAAGAACAGTCCCATTAGAGCGTTGCAGAAACATCGGCATCATGGCCCACATCGATGCCGGGAAAACCACTACGACGGAGCGCATCCTGTTTTATACGGGCCGAACGCACCGCATCGGAGAGGTGCACGAAGGCACTGCGACCATGGATTGGATGGAGCAGGAGCAGGAGCGCGGTATCACCATCACCTCCGCGGCGACCACCTGTACCTGGCGCGATATCCGCATCAACATCATAGATACGCCCGGCCACGTGGATTTCACGGCTGAAGTGGAGCGATCCCTGCGTGTACTTGACGGAGCAGTCGCGGTATTCGACGCGGTTCACGGCGTGCAGCCGCAGTCGGAAAAGGTGTGGCGCCAGGCCGATAAATACGGCGTCCCGCGTATTTGCTTTATTAACAAGATCGACAAGATGGGTGCCGATTTCGAGCATGCCGTCGACACCATCCGCAAGCGCCTCAGTGCCAAGCCCGTCGCGATTCAATTCCCCATCGGCCAGGAAGATAAGTTTAAAGGCGTCGTCGATCTGATCAACATGAAGTCGATCGTCTGGCAAGACGACACCATTGGGGCCGAATATCTCACCGAAGAAATTCCCGCCGAACTGAAGAAAAAAGCCGAAGCCTTCCACGCACAGCTGGTTGAGACGATCGCTGAAAACGACGACGAGATTCTGCACAAGTTCCTCGAAGGCGAAGATATTTCTGCGGACGAACTGCGGAAGTCGCTGCGCAAGTCAACGATTGAACTGAAAGTATTCCCGGTTGTCGTGGGTACGGCCTTCAAGAACAAGGGCGTGCAGCCGCTGCTGGATGCTGTCGTGGATTATCTGCCTTCGCCGCTCGATGTGGGCGAGACGCATGGCAAGAATCCTAACAATGGCCAGGAAGTGACGCGCAAGCCTGACGACAAGGAGCCGTTCTCGGCATTGGCGTTCAAGATCATGGCTGATCCGTTTGTCGGCCAGTTGACGTTTATTCGCGTTTATTCCGGACAGCTCAAGACCGGCGATTCCGTACTGAACGTGCGTACGGGAAAGCACGAGCGCATTGGACGCCTGCTGAAGATGCACGCCAACAAGCGCGAAGAGATCCACGAGATTCTGGCCGGCGATATTTGCGCCGCGGTTGGACTGAAGAATGTTTCGACCGGCGACACGATCTGTAGCGAAGCGCATCCTATCGCGCTCGAGTCGATCGAGTTTGCCGCTCCTGTAATTTCGGTTGCGGTCGAGCCCAAGACAAAAGCCGACCAGGAAAAGATGGGCATGGCGCTCGGACGCCTGGCCCAGGAAGATCCTACCTTCAAGGTTCACACCGATCCCGACAGCGGACAGACCATCATCAGCGGCATGGGCGAGTTGCACCTGGAAATCATCGTCGACCGCATGATGCGCGAGTACAAGGTCGAGGCCAACGTTGGCAAGCCGCAGGTGGCGTATCGCGAGACCATTCGCAAGCATGCCGAGGCGGAAGGCAAGTACATCCGGCAGACGGGCGGTCGCGGACAGTACGGCCACGCGAAGATTTATCTCGATCCCCAACCACCGGGGACTGGATACGAATTCGTCAACGATATTGTGGGCGGTTCGGTGCCGAAAGAATTCATCAAGCCGATCGACCAAGGCATTCAAGAAGCGCTGGAAGGCGGCGTGTTGGCCGGCTATCCCATGGTCGATGTGAAAGCGACGCTCTTCGACGGCAGCTATCACGATGTCGATTCCAACGAAATGGCGTTCAAGATCGCCGGATCGATGGCTTTCAAAGAAGCGGCCCGCAAGGCCTCTCCGGTGCTGCTCGAGCCGGTGATGGCCGTCGAAGTAGTCACGCCGGAAGATTATGCCGGAACGATCATGGGCGATTTGAGCTCGCGGCGCGGCCGCATCGAAGGCATGGAGCATCGTGCGGGATCACAGGTGATCAAGGCGATTGTTCCGCTGGCGGAAATGTTCGGATACGCGACCCACATGCGTTCGTCAACGCAGGGCCGCGCGGAATACTCGATGCACTTTGCGCGCTATGAGGAGGCTCCGCGGTCCGTCGCCGAGGAGATTATCGCCAAGGTGCAAGGAACAGCGAAGTAGATTTGAAAGGGCGCGGCTTCAGCCGCGCCGACCAGGCAATCATCAGACTGGGGCTTGAGCCCCTGAGGAACGGAAATGGCGAAAGAGAAATTTGAACGGAATAAGCCGCACTGCAACGTGGGGACGATTGGCCACATCGATCACGGCAAGACGACGCTGACGGCGGCGATTACCAAGGTTCTGTCGAAGCACAATCCGAACATCAAGTTTCGGTCG
>DATMOO010000033.1:0-59240 GCA_035568275.1 Candidatus Sulfotelmatobacter sp. | reverse complement strand
TTGGCTTCCGGCCGCAAGACATCCGCAATCCGGATGCTCCCTAGAACTTGCCCTGCTCGGGCGACGTAGACTTCCGATGCCCCGTCGGGACTGTGACTATCTGCCGGCAAGCCCCTGGTCATGCCTTCCTCCACGAGAAGCGCCAGACTTCCGACGACGATTTCCTCGCCGCGATACCTCACCCTGACTCCTCTCCCGGGCGTGTACGAGAATTCATCGGGATCGACGAGTGGAATGGCGAGTTCTGTTGCCCGCGCCACCACTGCCTTGGCAAGAGGATGTTCGGATTTGCGCTCCGCGATGCTGGCTGCGGCGATGATCTGCCGTTCCCCGAAGCCATTGGCGGAAACGACTTCCCGGATCTGCGGCGTCCCGAAAGTCAGCGTGCCGGTCTTGTCCAGAAGCACCGTGTCTACGGCAGCCAGCGCTTCCAGATAGAGGCCTCCTTTGATGATGGCTCCCTGATGCGCCGCGCGGCCAATGGCTCCGAGGATTGCCAGAGGAGTTCCTGCTGCGATGCCGCACGCCCCAGCAACGATTACGACCGAAATGGTTGACCTGACATTGTGCGTAAGGATGAAGGTCAGAATCGCCGCGCCCAAGGCAAAATACACAAGGTAGCCGGCCAGCCGATCCGCGGTTTTCTGAATCGGCGCTCGTGACTTCTCGGCGCGTTCTACGGCTTCAATGATTCTTCCGAACGTCGTGTCACGGCCGAGTTTCTGGGCGCCGATTTCCAGCGCGCCCGATTGATTCATAGTGCCGGCATAGACCGCATCTCCCGGCGCTTTCTCGACCGGCATGGCTTCGCCGGTGATCGCCGCTTGTTCCACGAACGAGCGCCCACTAAGCACAATTCCATCCACCGGGATGTGCCCGCCCGGCTTTACGATCACCGTTTCGTCAACTTGAACTTGATCGGACGGTACTTCAATCACCTGACCATCACGGCGGACTGCGACGGTTCTGGGGAGAAAATCAAGAAGACTCTGGATGGCACGTCGGCCTCTCCCAACTGTGAGACCCTCCAAGACCTCAGCGGCCAGGACGAAGCCAGTGATGACCAAAGCGGTGAAGAACTCTCCAATCACCAGAGCAGAGAGCAATGCGATGGTCATCGACAGTTCCATCGTCATCTTTCGTTCAACGATGTTCTCGAAAGCCTCTTTGAAAATGGGATATCCGCCGATGAGGGCAGCCACGATGCCGATCACGCTGATGTGCGGAAACGGCTCCCATAGCCGAAACCAGACCGCAGCTGCAGCCAAGGTCACAAAAGCAATGCGGACGAGTTCAGCCCACTCGACTCCATGACCGTGTTCTTCGCGTTCGGAGCTATGGTCAGGCTCGTTTAGTCCTGGGGACTTCCCGGTCTCGCCGAGATGCGGAGGGTTGGCTAGGGACTTTTCGATGATGGGCGAAGAACTCATAGCGACATTCCCTCCGTGGTACGAAAGCGATATTCCAGGTAAGACTCGACCATTTCGATCAATTCATAGCACTTGGCACAAACTGAGCCCTCAAGGAGCGGGCGCCGATATAACGGAACCGGAGCAATGAACCGATCTCACTCAGCGATCCGTGAAATGACGACAGGCAGCACGGTCAACGCCGCGATTGTGGAAAACACCACACCACCTAGCATGACAGTAGCGAATCGGCCTTGTGCTCCCGAATTTGCCCCGATCCATGCCATGGGAAGGACGCCCACGATTGCACACACTCCAACGAGAGAAACAGCTCGAAATTTCGCTTGAGCTCCTCGATGACATGCATTTCGAATGTTGCCGCACAGTCTGCGAGCGTTGGCGATCTCGGAGGCAACGAGCCAAGCCTGCACCACAGCCAGCGCAGAAAGAACACAGAAACCTGCTACGGCACCGCGTTCCGCGTGCATGCCCCGAACAAAAAGGGCGAGCACGCCTCCACCAAGACCCAGAAGCACAACGGTCACAACGAAGGCCATGCGCTGCCACATGATGAACTCGTGTCACAGAATGGTTCATCATACATACCCCCATAGGTATAGCGCAAGCCCCGGCATGATATCATTCGCTTGCGAATGAGTCATACAATCAAGAACAAACAGAAGCTGATTTTGCGGAGTAAACGCATCCGGGGGCAATTTGAGGCTCTTGAGCGGGTCCTCGACGAGGGACGCGATTGCTCCGAGGTGTTGCAGATCATCAGCGCAGCAAGAGGGGCAGTCAATAGCTTGATGACCGAGCTCTTGGAAGGCCACATCCGGCACCATGTGCTTGACCCGAAGCGGAAACCAAATTCGGAGCAGACACACGCGGCCGATGAGGTTATCGATATGGTGAAGACCTACCTTAGATAGCTGGACCCAGTCTATACGCGGTTGCTTTCATCGGCGGTCACGACAATCTCGCGAGCTGAGATCGCATCGGATCGAGACCCCTTCGCCCTCTAGTCTCGCCAAATCTCTCTTACATTCGGCACGGGCTGCTTCACTCAGATTAGAGCGCCTGCCTGTCGGGCGGACGTTTGACTGGAAATGATACTGGACAGCAAGAAGGGCCTTCTTGACCATTTTCACCACCACGGCTATGTCAATCCCGACGACCTCGTTGCCCTCCTGACCGAGGCAGGCCTGAAGACTGTAAACACGAGACCGGCTTCTGCCGTTTCGGAAACGATACAAAGAGATTCGTAACGAATAAATGGGCCCCGACCCACGATGCACCGAATCTGTATATTTGCGACGCCAGCATCTTTCCCAATTCCACGGACAAGACTACGACCATGCCGATCGTTGCCTTCACCATGCGGACCTGTGATTACATGCTGGAAAACTTCCGCAAAGGATTGCATAAACGAGCTTGAACCAAATAAACCGGGCCTGCGCAGCCGAGGAAGGCCGGGGCTGAAGAACTATGAGCGGGCGGTACGTACACCCGCTCTTACTTTCCGGTTAACGCGTCCAACTTGTGCAGCATTTCGGGAATCTCAGGGTTCGACATGAAGGTCTTCCATATCAGCCCGGTTCGGTAGTTTTCAATCATCACAACGATTGGTGCCTGGTTCAGTCCCATGTAAATTGGGGAAACCCAGTCTTGCCCCAGATTGAAAGCGTCGCGAGGACCGTAAATATCCCAGAGTTGTGCACCGAGATCGCGGTAGTAGTATTTGAATGCCGCCATCGACGCGTCGGGCGTGTAAGGGAAAGACGCGAGCGCTCCGGTTGGAGTCAGTGTCCCCCGGTCGTCGCCGTCATCCGGCGCATGAGGCACGTATCCCTCCGGACCGTCGCACGCCGTAAGACCCCACGCGTTTGGGCCGTAGCCTTCGAAGTGTTTAGGATTGGCAATCGAATACGCGCGGTTGATCAGGGCAATATTGCGATTGTTCTCAAAGTACGACGATGCGTAACGGTCATGCAGACTGTGGGGGTCGAAACCCATATAAGAGTAGTGCGTAAAAAACAAAGGACCACCAGTGCCGACGCCCACATCGAGCTTTATGCCGTAGTAGGTGTGTCCATTGGCGTAATGATCCCCGTCGACGGCGTGCGACCAGCCTCCCCGATAACTAATCGCCGTCTGCGACTGTCCTGCCCAGCCGGAGTAATACATATCTACAGGTACTCCATGCGTTGGAGAGGACATGGCGAGCAGGTAAGTGATCATGACTTCGTTGAACCCTATGAGTGGATGATGAATCTGCCAGACCCATTCCGGAGACCAGTGCCAGTAGATGAAATCGCTCTTCGGGTCGCTGCGATACCAGTCCCATTCCACGGTTTCCCAGAGCTGAGAAATCCGCCGGTAGAGATCCTGCTCGGCAGCGCTATTGCCGTGGAAATACTGTCGTGCGACAAGAAGGCCTTGCATAAGGAAAGAGGTCTCTACCAGGTCTCCGCCATTGTCGAACATCCCAAACACGGCCATCGTCTTGCCTGTGGTGCCATTCATGTAGTGCGACCACGCTCCGTGGTAACGCTGCGCGTGTTCGAGAAAGCTCACTATCTTAATAAGCCGCTCGATCCCTTCGTCCCGCGTAACAAACCCGCGGTCGACGCCCACCACGAGGGCGGCAATGGCAAATCCGCTCGCGCCCGTGGCAACAATCCGGTCGTCTCCTGGGATGTTTTCCAGCGCCATGCCGGACGAGGGATCTGCGCCTTCCCAGTAGTAGTGGAAGCACGCCTCCTGCAGCATGGTCAGCAGTTCGTCATCATTGAGTTCGTGGGTCGAGGCGCGCGCTTCGTTGGAAAACTGAGATGGGCGGTACTGCTGGTCCCACGCGGCAACCTTGTAGGTCGCCGTCACTCCCGGCTGGCCAAGAAAGTCCACGTAACGCTCGATTCCTGGCAACTGAACACCAATGGGCTCGAATTCTTTCCCGTTCTGCGAACGATAGATCACGTAGCGACCGAGAGCGGGATCGTTCACAGGATTCCAGCGCAACTCCACGTGGCGGTCGTAGCCTATCGCACGAACCTTTTGAGGCGCAGGAAAAGGCGCGCCCGCTTGGCTTGTAACGTCGTCGCCAATTTCGATCTCGTCCATGATCAGCGTGTGGCGTACGCCGTCTGCGCGGGCCTGGTGAAAAATGAGGCTCTGCACAAACTCAGGCCGGAATTGATAGATCGAGGCGGAATGGAATTCATCGAGAGGAATACGCACCCGCACCCAGCGCCCGCCCGGCAGATCGCCAGAAAACTTTCCTATCGGCAGAGGACCGGTAAACGACGCTGGGAATTCGGCAACCTGCAGGCCCGCAGTCGCTGTAGACAGTACAAGAAACGGAAGGTCCTCCGAGGCGATCGCCTCCGGAGCAAAACACCAGAAGTACAAATTCTGCCCTGAGAATGCGGGAAATCGGTTGCGGAAGTTCTCCGAGTGCACCTCGGCCTCCCACCCTCCGCCGGGCTGCGATATCCAGCGCAGGCGAAGCGCATTCGGGGGCGTCCGGAAGATCTTGTTCTCAACCGGAAGCCGGGAGTTCGACTGTTCGACAAAGCTGCCGCCGTTGGCACTGGCGACACTATAAAAATACGTATCGGGTGTGAGGCTGTTATCAAAAATGTGATGGCGATAGTAGTCCGAGTTGGCCGCCGCAACCGTTGAGCAGAACGATAGTACTCCGACCAGCAATAGCCACCGCGTGGCGGCACACGTTCGAAAGTCCAGTCTTCGCCATTTCATGCTCGCTCACCTCAGTCCCTCCAGGTCTTGAGCCGACGCCAACAACTAAGGAAGGATTTCCATCTCCGCTGCTGATCCATGCGCCGAGTCCGGGCCGACCCAGATGGTCACTTTCGCAGGTTCGGCAGCAAACTCATTGCGGTCATTCCAGATCGCAAAAGCCTCGGCCGGCAGTTCGAATTCCACGGTCTTTTTTTCTCCGGGTCCCAGAGAAAGGCGTTGGAATCCCTTCATCGCTCGTACGGGCTGAGCTGTGCTTGTTCCCCGCAAACCAACATAGAGCTGCACAACTTCTTCCCCACTACGTGCGCCCGTGTTTGAGACCTCCGATTCCACTTTCACAACAGCGTTTTGATCGCTGAAGCTGAGGTTCAATGCGGCTGCGCTTAGGCTTGGCTGGCTGAGTCTTGTTGTAGCGTAACCGAAAATAGTGTATGAGTCGCCATAGCCGAATGGGAACTGCGGACTGTTTTGCTCGTCGATGTAACGAGATACGTAGCGCTCGTCAACGGTGGTCGGGGGATGAGTGAGATCGATTCTGCCTGGAGGACGTCCTGTGTTCAAAGCGTTGTAATAGAGGGGTTCCTGACCAACGTTGCGTGGCCAACTGACTACCAACTTCCCGCTGGGATTTACCTCGCCAAAAAGCGTGCGCGCCAGCGCGGGCCCCGAGCCTATGCCCGGAAACCACGCTGCAATCACCGCGCCGACGTGCTCGAATGCCCACGGCAAGGTTAGCGGACGGCCGCTGAACAAAACGAGTACGACCGGCTTTCCGGTGTGAACCACAGCTTCCAAAAGTTCCTCCTGCCTTCCAGGAAGTCCGAGATGCGATCGCGAAGCCGCCTCTCCGCTCATATCCGGATCTTCGCCGAGAGCAAGGATCACAACGTTGGCTTTTTGTGCTCCGGCGACGGCCGCCGCAATCTCTTGATCCGTCCCATGCAAAACGTCGCCTCCCCGATAACGGAAAACATGATCACTTCCAACTTGTTTAGCCAGTGCTGCCGTGAGGGAAACCCGGGCATTTTTCGGTTCTTGTGGATCCGTTGGAGGTGGATCGCCCAGCGGTCCGATCAACGCCAGATTTCCGCTCTCTTTTGAAAGCGGCAACAGAGGTTTGCCCTTGGCTCCCGCGTCATTTTTCAAAAGCACAAGAGAGCGTTCGGCCGCAGTCTCCGCCAGCGCAAGGCTATCCGGATGGTAGAGGGCTTTCCCGGCTGCGACTTCGTCAACGTTCGGGTGCTCGAACAGTCCCAAGGCAAGCTTCACCCGAAGCACATGGCGTACGGCTTCGTCTACATCCAGCTGCTTGACAATGCCCGATTCGACCAGGTGCGCCAGGTGGTCGTGGTAGAGACTGCTCGCCATATCCATGTCCACGCCGGCAACAAAGCCCTTCCGCGCAGCAGTGGCATCGTCGACCGCAATTCCGTGCGCGACCAATTCTCCCACCGACTCCCAATCACTCACCACCAGGCCGCGAAATCCCCAGTCCTTCCGCAGGATTTGTTTCAAGGTGAACGGGTTCGCCGAAGTCGGGATTCCATTGAGGGAATTGAAGGCACTCATCACTGAAGCCGCTCCCGCATTTACGGCGGCATGAAACGGCGGCAAGTAAAACTCACGCAGGGTGTGTTCAGAAATCTCGGTGGAATTGTAATCGCGTCCACCCTCGGCAGCTCCATATCCCGCGTAGTGCTTGGCGCAGGCGGCAATGCTATCCGGCGCGTCTAGCCGCGAACCCTGGTAGCCCCTCACATAAGCCGCAGCCATTGCTGCGCCGAGGAAGGGATCCTCTCCCGCTCCTTCAGCGATGCGGCCCCAGCGAGCATCTCGCGCGATATCGACCATAGGAGAAAAGGTCCAGCGGATTCCGTCCGCCGATGCCTCCATTGCTGCTACCCGCGATACTTTCTCCACCAAGGCTGGATCCCAAGTCGAAGCCAATCCGAGGGGTATGGGAAACTCGGTTTTGAATCCATGGATGACATCGAGGCCAAACAGCAGCGGAATGTGCAACCGAGATTTTTCCATCGCGATGCGCTGATACTCATTGATCTCGTGCGGGGCGACCACATTAAGCAGGGCGCCGATCTCTCCACGAGCGATCATCTCGTTGTAATCATTGCGCCCAGTCCCTGGTCCCGTTGGTTGGCCTGCGGAATACTGCACGAGCTGGCCGACCTTCTCGTCCAGCGTCATGCTGTGCAGAATCGATTCCACCCTCTCATCCAGAGCCGCATCGCTGATCGTTCCATTCTCATTTCTAGTCGACAGCGAGGACGGTGCTTGTGCTTGCAAAAAGGTGATCCCAGCCAAACCGACGCTGGCAAGCACCGATCCGCGGAGGATGCGGGCCGTCGCTGCAGTTAAGTTCCGGCGGCGCAGATTCCCTGAGGTCAACATGGCTCGTACAACCGATGGCATCGTCACGGCTCCGGCCAGCAAAATGGGTTCATTCTTACTTACTAAATCGGATTAGTAAAGGGTTCTGGGGGTATATGAAATAGATTTTTTTCTTCAGGGCGTCAAGGAGCGAATTTCGGGTACGGACAAAACGGACAAAACGGAAGCTTGCTCTTGCGGTTTTGGTGTGCGAGACTGCGCTGCGTGGCGGCGAGAAACGATGGGCGCGAAGCCAAGACTGGACGCATAAGCCAAACCCGCATGAGTTTGAGAAAGCTCGCAGACTATCTCGGGCTCTCTCCGGCCACCGTGTCCCTGGTTATCAACCGCTCGACGGTTGCTGATTCTATCCCCCAGGAGACCAAGGACCGAGTTTTTGCCGCCGCTCGCAAGTTCAAGTACAGGCCAAACTTTTTTGCCCGATCGCTGCGAGCCCAACGCAGTTTCACGATTGGAGTTATCGTCCCGGAAGTGAGTGATGGGTACTCGGCAACCGTCATGAGCGGAGTGGAAGACTACCTTCTGCAGGAAGGCTACTTTTATTTTGTGGCCAGCCACCGGCACCGGCCTGATCTCATTGATGAATATCCCCGGCTCTTTTTGGAGCGCTCCATTGACGGACTCATCGCGGTCGATACTCCCTGGAGCCAGTCCCTGTCTGTGCCGGTGGTGACGGTCTCAGGGCACAACGACGTGAAAGGCGTTACCAATATCGTTCTCAACCACCAGCGCGCAGCGGAGCTTGCTCTCAAACACCTGTTTCAACTTGGACACCGCAAAATCGCTTTCATCAAAGGCCAAGCCTTCAGTTCCGATAGCGAGGTGCGGTGGGCGAACATTCAGCAAGCAGCCCGGCAATTGCACCTTTCAGTCTCTCCGAAATTGATTGTGCAATTGGAGGAGGATTCTCCTTCACCTCACGTCGGCTTTATCGCGACCAAGAAGCTGCTGGCTTCACGTCAGTCCTTCACGGCTCTCTTCGCGTTTAACGACATTTCAGCAATGGGGGCGATCCGAGCCTTGCGCGAAGCAAATCTTAGTGTCCCAGACGACGTTTCCGTGATCGGTTTCGACGACATCCAACACGCCGCGTACCAGAATCCAGGACTGACCACGGTGCGTCAGCCCTTACGTGAGATGGGACGAGTTGCGGCCGAAATCCTGCTGCGACGTATAAATCGTCCCGGTTCCGATCTGTATGACAAGCAGACCGTCGAGCCCGAATTGATTGTTCGCGAAACCACGCGTCAGGTAAACAGACATTGACCAAGTGTTTGGGAATAGTCCGGAATCTTGCTCACTCGTTCCAACCCTCCATCGCCAAATCCGCATAAACGATATGGCAACTTCGAACCCGCCGCTTTTCGGCGAAAACGCCTGGCGCGTTGCAGTCGTGCTGTCGTTTGGAAAGGCTCCTGGCAGCAAATGCGCTTGACTGTCGAAAATTAGCTATGCTATAAGCGCCGGAACACTACTAAATCGCTTTTGTAGAGTTTTAGTCGACTGTCTCTTTCCCCGGGGTTCACCCGCAACTTTTAGGGTTAGGGTTAAGGAGAGTAGAAATGAACCGATCTTACGCCGTCCGGGTGATGGTGTTGCTGTTTACCTGTGCTTCTCTCTTTGCGCCGTTGGCACACGCACAGTACCGAGGCTCCATCCAGGGAGTTGTGACCGACGACACGGGAGCTCTGGTTCAAGATGCAGGTGTGACCCTGATTAATCAGGAAACCAGCCGCGCGCAGCACACCAACACCAACGCGGCGGGGGTCTACAACTTCATTGAGCTGCCTCCCAGCCGTTACACGTTGACAGTCGAGAAGGCGGGGTTCAAGAAGTACTCGGCCACGGACGTTCAAATCATTGCCGAACAATCCAACGCTTTTAACGTGCAACTGGCCGTGGGTTCGACGGGCGAAGTCGTCACCGTGAACGCCGATGCGATTCCTAGAGTCGATACTGAAAACGCCATCGTCGGCGGTACTGTGACCACAAGGGATATTCAGGAAATGCCCTCCTTCGGCCGCGACGTCTTCCAACTGGCGCAGTTGGCCCCGGGAATTTTCGGGGATGGCTCTCAGTCGGCGGGCGGTGGTACCAGCAGTATTCCCGGCCGTGCGGGCCCGGGGGGATCGGGAGCTACTTCAGGAGTTTTTTCAACAGAGAATGCTCCCCAGGTTTCTGCCGGTGGGGGACGCGTGGAGTTGAACAACATACAGTTGGATGGAGTAGGCATTACCAGTGTTTCCTGGGCGGGCGCGGCTGTGGTCACTCCCAACGAGGACTCGGTCAAGGAAGTGAAGGTGGTCGCCAACAGCTACGACGCTGAGGACGGCCGATACCCCGGAGCGCAGATCAAGATCATTTCACAAAATGGTACTAACGAATATCACGGCAGCTTCTTTTTCAAGCTGGACCGGCCGGGACTGAATGCCTACCGCACGCTGCCACTGGCGAATTTGAGCGCCGACGCCATCCACAGTGCGGCCATCCGCAACAACAGCCGGTTCAACGATTTCGGCGGCTCTGTCGGTGGTCCGATTATTCACAACAAGCTGTTTGGGTTTTTCTCTTACGAGACAATTCGAAACCACGGAACGCAGAACCGACAGAAGTTTCTTGTCACTTCTCAATACTTAGCGTTGGCTCCGTCAGGCAGTGCTGCTGCGAAGTTTGCTACCTATCCGGGATCCTCAGTTCAAGGTGGGACACTTATCGCTCCCGGAGCGAGCGATCCAAGATACTCGTGCACCGGTATTGGGCTCAGCGAAGGAGTGAACTGCATCACGATTGCAGGCCAGGGCCTGAATCTAGGCCGACCTTTGACTTCCGCGCTGGGGACAGCCGACCCTGCTTATCAGAGCCCCACGCAGCCGGGAACCGGGGGGGACGGACTGGGTGGCGCCAACAACCTTGACCCCACCACACCTGATATTGCGTTTTACAGCGTCGATGGTCCCAACAATCAAATCAACGTGCAATACAACTGGCGCGTCGACTTTAACGCCACCAGCAAGGATCTGCTGGCTTTCAGCATGTACTATGTGCCCACGAGCAGCGATTCCTACAACGGTGCATTCATTCCGATGAACCTGTTTCACCACAAGGTCGTCAATGAGGCCGAAACGTTCCTGTGGAATCACGCATTTTCTCCGACCCTGCTCAACGAGGCCCGCGTCAACGCTGCCGGGTGGCGCTGGCAGGACT
Source organism: Candidatus Sulfotelmatobacter sp. (assembly GCA_035568275.1). Taxonomy (GTDB): domain Bacteria; phylum Acidobacteriota; class Terriglobia; order Terriglobales; family Acidobacteriaceae; genus Sulfotelmatobacter. The sequence goes on along the minus strand of DATMOO010000033.1, from coordinate 48,456 downwards.
TAAGCAACAATCCAAACGGTGCGTGGGGGCTGCCGGTGGCGGATTTTTTCGACCACAACACCACCTCGCAATTTGACACGGACGGCGTTGGCTTGGGATTAGGAACCAATGGTTACATTGATGGACTGGGCGAAGGCGTCCCAGGCACCTTCGACCAATGGACCTATGCGGTCAAGGACGTTCTCACCAAAGTACACGGCAGTCACACCATCAAGATGGGTGGCGAAATCACCCGCTTGGAGTTCCTTGATCTTGCGCCCTGGAACGCGCGTCCAACGTACAATTTTGACAACATTTGGGATTTCCTGAACGATGCGCCGGCGCAGCAACAGGCAACCTACAACCCGATTACCGGGGTCCCAACCGATTTCAGAAAGGACACTCGGTCGAACTTGTTCGGATTCTTCGTGCAAGATGACTACAAGCTGCGACCGAATCTGACGATAAACCTTGGGCTGCGCTGGGATTACAACGGCGCCGTCTCCGAGAAGAAAGGGAATTTAGGGGTCGTATTACTCGGACAGGGTGCCAACGCTTTGACTGGGATCCGAGTCAGAAAAGGTGGCACGTTGTACAGCCCCAGTAAAGACGACTTTGGTCCGCAACTGGGATTTGCCTGGAGCCCGTCCCGCTTTAATAACCGCCTCGTATTGCGCGGCGGCTTCGGAATCGGATTCAGCGGTCAGGAGGAGGCGACTTCGCTGAACGGTCGTAACAATCCGCCATTTCTGTCGCCTGCCTTCAACCTGAATGCCCAGCAATGCACCAATCCACCCGCCTGCACGACGTTTGTGAACCAGGTTGTCTACGGACCGAACACATTCCCGGCGAATGTGCATTCCTTTTACGGTTACGCTGCGAATCCGTTCGGCACAGCGAACTTTGATCCCACTACGAACCTGCCTATCGCTGGGCCGAATTTCTCATTGATTGATCTCACAGGTTTTCCGTCGGATTGGGCGGACACGCGCACGTACCGCTACTCGCTCGAAACCCAGTATGATCTCGGCCATCAGTGGGTCACCACGCTGGGATATCAGGGAACAGCCAGCCGCCACCTGACCAGGCAGTACAACCTCAATGTTTTTTTGGGTGCGCAGGGAATAGCCTTTAATCCTGTTGCACAGCACGTGGATTGGTATGACGAAGGAGGGTTGGCCAACTTCAGTGCGCTGCTGGCAGAGGTTCGCCACCAATTCAGCCACTCCTTCCAGTTAAATGCGCAGTATCGCTGGAGCAGTTCGTTGAGCACTGTCGATAATAACTATGACAACGGCAACTATCAATTCACTCTGAACCACGACTACGGCAAGTCTGACGCGAATGCCACGAATACATTCAAAATGTTCGGCATTTGGTCGCCGACGATCTTCCGCGGCGGCCGGAGTTGGATCGAAAAGATTGCGGGAGGATGGAACATCAGCGGAATTTGGAACTGGCACTCCGGGTTTCCCTACAACCCGCTCTACAACATCGCCTGCAACGCCCTTTACCAGGGGAGCTGCGGGGGTGGCGGAGCTGGCGGTTTGCGACCAGCCGTGTATGCGGGCGGTGCGTCCTCTGACCATAGCAACTCTGCCTTCTTACGGCAAAACGGGGATTTCAGCGCCATATCAGGTAACGGCGCACCATTCTTCACAGCGCCCACCGAAGTGGATGGTCCATCGTTCGCTGCCGTTGTGGGCGGCGCCCCACTTGGTCCCATTCCGGGCGCGCCAGGAATCGGGCGCAATCAATTCACCGGACCTCGCTATATGGATTTAGATGCGACCCTCAGCAAGTCGTTCGGCTTCCCGCACATGAGAGTGCTGGGTGAAAACGCCAAGGTGGAGATCCGCGCCAACTTCTTCAACTTGTTTAATCAGCTCAATCTGACCAACATCCAAAACTCTATTGGCGCCGCCAATTTCGGTCAGGCGCAGCAGACCTTGGGTGGACGGACGATCGAAATGCAGGCGCGGTTCAGCTTCTGAACCCCCTGATCTGCAAGTCGGGCGCGTCGCGATCGGCGCGCCCTTGCTATTTCCGATCTTGCGGATAGCGGCCATTGCATTAGACTCAGATTGTGTGGGCTCATGGCGCCAACACCCGGGTTGGTATCCCAAAGGCTAAGCACCCATCTCTTTGGAGTGCGGGTTTTGTTGGGTTCGTGATTCTCTCTATCCTTCCCTGCTCGCCGGTGACGGCAGCGGCAGAAACGTTTGCCTCTCTCTCCGCCCGGGCAAACGCCGCTCGCGACGCCGAGCATCTGGAGGAGGCGGCGCAGCTTTATCGGCGTGCCCTGGCATTGCGTCCTTCCTGGAAGGACGGCTGGTGGTCGCTGGGCACGATCTACTACGACCAAGATTCTTATGCCAAAGCGGCGCACGCATTCCGGAGCCTGGTGAAGGCAGATCCTAAGAACGGTTCGGGCTACGCAATGTTGGGCCTCTGCGAGTTCGAGCTAGGCCAGGATGCCGCCTCGTTGCAGAGCATTCAAACCGGGCTCAGCCTTGGGCTGATCAAGGATCAGTCCTTGCGAAATGTGGTGCTGTATCACGAGGGCCTTCTGTTGTTGCGGAAGGGCCAGTTCACAGGAGCCGGGGACGCGCTGGCTCTACTGGCGAGCTACGGAGAGGGAGGAAACCAGGCGGCGCTGGTCCTCGGGATGGCGGCGTTGCGCATTCTTCCCCACGACCTGCCGCCTGAGGAATCGCAGGAACGAGGAGTAGTCTTGCGGGCCGGCCGTGCGGAAATCCTCGCTGCACAGAAGAAATTCGACGATGGCGCCAAGATCTATGCCCAGCTGATTGCGAATGCTCCGCAGTTCCCCGGTATCCACTGCGCATATGGCAAATATCTATTGCAGGAACACCTGACGGACGAGGCAGTCGCCGAGTTTCAGCAGGAGATCAAGAACAATCCCCGGCATGTGCAGTCTTATCTGGAGATAGCGGCTGTCCAATACCATGTGGATTCTGCTGCGGGCGCTCAATACGCCGAAGAAGCCGTCAGGCTGCAACCCACCCTGCCCTTTGCCCATTACTTGCTCGGCCTTTTATATGCCGACAGCGGCGACTACGAAAAAGCGATTACACAGCTGGAGCTTGCCGAGAGAAGCCACATTCATGAAGCTGACTTGTATTATGCCTTGAGCCGAGCCTACTCGCGCACCGGCCGCAAGGCCGATGCGACGCGAGCCCGCGCAACCTTCCTGCAGCTCAGTTCGCAATCGAGCAGGCCAGAACCGAACATCTATGGAGAACATCGTCCTAGTCGTGTTCCGGACGCCAACCACCCCACATCGGCCGGCGAGGCCCCACCCCAACGATGAGCTCCGTCAGTCGCAGAAACTTGTTGCGGTGCTTGGCACTCGGCATGCCCGCCTGCGCACTGCGCGGATCTTTTGGCGCGATTCCGCGGTTAGCTTGGCAGAATACTCTTTCCAAAGGCGCGTTGTTCGAGATCGTTCCGCCATCGGTGAGCGGAATCTCCTGGCGTCACTCCAATGGGCGCTCGCCGGAATACTACCTGCCCGAAACGACCGGGGCTGGCTGTGCCTTTCTCGACTATGACAACGATGGCTGGATGGATATTTATCTGGTCAACAGCGGGAAGTGTGATTTTTACGATCCCCATCCGCCTCTTCACAACGCGCTTTACCACAACAATCGCGACGGAACATTCACCGACGTCACCGAAAAGGCCGGCGTACCGGGCGGGGGATACGGGATGGGAGTCGCAGTCGGAGACTACAACGGGGATGGTTTTGCCGATCTCTACGTGACCCAGTATGGTCGGAGCACCTTGTATCACAACAACGGCGACGGTACATTCACCGACGTCACCCAGAAAGCGGGAGTAGCCGCGCCCGGATGGGCATCGAGCGCCGTATGGTTCGACTACGACAACGATGGGCTGCTCGATTTGTTTGTCTGCCGCTTCGTTGACTTCGACAAATCCAAGAATCTGTTCTGCGGCAACACGCAGACAAGGGAGCGCTATTACTGCGTGCCGCGGGTATATCCGCCGACGCAGAGCTGGCTTTTTCGCAACAACGGCGATGGCACGTTTCGCGATGTGTCTAAAGAGTCCGGGATCGCAAGGGTCCTGGGCAAAGCCTGGGGCGTCGTCGCCACCGACATCAACAATGACGGTTGGATGGACCTTTTCGTGGCCAATGACACCCTCCCTAATTTTGTTTTTCTCAATCGCAAAGGGAAGTTCGAAGAAGTCGGCCTTGACGCCGGTGTCGCTTATAGCCAGGACGGACGTGCGAGATCGGGCATGGGGGTCGATTCTGCGGACTATGATCAGGATGGCTGGCAGGACCTTTTTGTGGCGAATGTCGACCAGGAAATGTATTCCATCTATCACAACAATCACGATCTCACATTTGACGACATGGCTGGCCCGTTCGGCGTCGGCCGCACGACGCGGCTCCTGAGCGGTTGGGGTGCCAAGTTCTTTGATTACGATAACGACGGCAACCTCGACTTGTTTCTCGCCAACGGACATCCCGACGACAAGATCGAGGTTCATTCTTCCCACGTCAAGTACCAGGAGCCATTGCTACTGTTTCACAACACGGGCAAGGCGCTCGAGGATGTCAGCGCGACTGCCGGCCCTGTCTTCGCCCAGAGTTTTGCAGCGCGCGGCTTGGCCATCGGTGATTTCAACAACGATGGCGCTACAGACGTGCTCGTTTCGCTCAATGGGAGCGGCCCCCTCTTGCTCAAGAACTGCGCTGCCGCCGGCAATCACTGGCTGGGCGTGCGGCTGGTCGGGAAAAAGTCGAATCCCGATGCGATCGGAGCGCGGATCACATGGCAGGCAGGCGATTTCAAGCGCCGTCGGCTGAAGGTTGGCGGCGGCAGTTATCTCTCTTCGCACGATCCGCGGGACGTGCTGGGCATCGGCCCGAGGACGAAGATCGACCGACTGGAGATCCAGTGGCCACAACCGGGCAGCAAGACGGAAATCTTTACAGACCTCGCCGTCGATCGTTATGTCACGATCGTAGAAGGATCGGGCTCACTGGCGCCCTAACGTCCACAATAGCTGTGCAGCTTCGACGGCACGAAGTCGTTCGTCATTGGCCAGAACCCATGCCTCATTTTTCGATCACCGCGGACCCAAGCTAACCCGGAAACTTCTCTCCCGGCCGAACGATGCGGATGCGGTGGTCGGCAAACTTGTGATGCGCGCCGGGCAGTTCAAGCTTGGGCATATGACAGTTCGTGCATCCCTTCTTGGCAACTTTGCACAGGCCGGGTTTCGCCTTGGCGGTGTGACATGCCAGGCAACGAGAGTCATAGTGCTCGGCAACCGTGTCCACTTCAACATGCGGATCGTGGCACGCGGTGCAGCTGATGCGCGGGTCATCTTCATCGAAGCACTTGCTTGTTTGCAGGCGATAGGGCTGAAACCGCAAAGTCGTAATGTCGCGAATTCCAGTGAGCGCGATTTCTTCCCATGTTCGATGACACTGGCCGCAAAAGTTCGAGACCCCTCCAGCGCTGAGAGTCGAAAGACGCTTCATGGCAACAGCGCCATTTTCACCGCTCAACTTCTCACTTAAATGAACAAGGGCGTTCTCATGGCAGTGCGAGCATTGCACACCGGGCGTCAACTCATTCAGAAGCAACTCCCGTTTGCGAACCGCTCCGGTCGAGTGACATCCAATACAACGCAACTTCTCATCCGGAGCCAGGCGCCGTCCGGCGGCCTCCAGCAGACTGGAGGGAGTGGTGCTGTTGTGGCCGATCGTGATATCGAGGCCAGCCAGTTCGCTGAAGTAGCTGACCCGGCTTTCGTACAACTCGCCCTCGTGCTCCAAGATATAGGTCTGCCCCACCGCCACACTGGATCCGATCGCATAGCGAATGGGCAGCGTAAGAGATTCCTTTCCCGACATCACTGTGTAAAACGACTGATTCCCGCGCCGCTCGATACGATACGAGTAGGGGCCCTGCGCAAGAGTAAGCAGCGGATTGCGGATCAGGATAGTGCAGTCGGAAGCATTTTCCATGGCCTGCGCCATCGCAGTGAACGGCTGACTCTTCCCTTGCCGGTGGCACGAAGAACAAGGGCTAATCGGCGGAGTTTGAGCAGACAACACCGCAGCAAAAAGAAGAAGCAGGAAGGCTGCGTACCGCGATCTCGGTTGAGCCGTCGGAGCAAAGGCCTCACCAATTTTCACTGAGACTACCAAAACCTGTGTTGACCCCTCGTGCTTCTGCGGGAATCGTGCGCCTGAAACCACGACTCATGAGCATACTAGCCGTTGACCTACAGCCTTTCTTCCAAGGTCCGGCCCGGGGTTTCCGGAACCGCACGCCACACAAAGAGAAACGCGGCGATTGAAACGGTGGCATACAGCAAGACACCGGGTGCAGTGAGTGTGTTCACAAGCGTGAGGAACATCAGGGTAACCAAGAGTATTCCGCACCACAGACAAACCGTGGCTACTGACATGGCGCGGCCTCGTACTCGCGTCGGGCAGATTTCCGCCATCAGCACCCACGTCCCGGTGTCAAGACCAGTCCAAAATCTTCCTTGCGTTCCTTCGCCAGATTCAATAAGCGCTGCCGGATCGAAGCCGGCAAATTTGCAGCGGGTTTCTTCACGCGAGCGACTCCAAGTACGGTTGCATCACCCGCGCCACCCGGCAGACTTTCGCCGCTCTGAACAGTTCATCCATCGTGGCTCTCCGCTGCCGGTAGCAATCACGCAGTGCTTCCAGAGCAACCTCCAGCCCGATCTTGTTGCGGTACTTGAAACAATCGGCAACCGCCTTTGCGGGACCAAAGACTCGCACGGTGATGCCTTCGAGTTTCTTTTCCTCGACGCCATAAGAAAGAGATTCCCCGGAAAAATGAACAATCCGCATCGGCGGGTAATCGGCGCGGGGGCGACGCGCCTTGTGGGCGATGGCCAGCCAAACCTCATGCGGTGCTTGCGTCGTGAGCCCATGAAAGCGGAGGGCCGACAGCAGGCAGATGACACCACGCGGCACGCGTTTCGCAGCCTCCACGAGAGTATGGTGCTCGGTCACCCGACTGCCGTCGGCGACGTAGAGTCCTCTTCCCACTTGCCGCACTAGCCCGCGGTCTTTCGCTTGGCGGAGATATTGCCGGGCAATGCCGAGACGATCCAGTTCGCGCGGCCGGAATACCCCGGCTTTCCGGACCATGCGGGCGACTAGTTCTGCCTTCGAAACTGCCATCACTCATCTTTACGATATGCCGGCATATTAACACAAATGCCGACATATCGTATAACAAAACGTTGCTTTGTGATGGACGCGAAGCCCTTCTGGGCTGCGCTCTACAGCCGTCGCTCTTCAAGAACGTGAAATCCCGCTTATGTTGTTTCCGCGGCGCGCTTCAAACGCGCGAGCGAATCGGCGACGCTATCATGGAGCTGCTTTGATCCGAAGTGTTCCCATATCCAACCCCACCATACAGGTGAGAAGGCAAAGTCTCAGCCAAACGAAACTTGCGTTCTAGAATTGTGAAGCGCCGCGCAGGTGAGGTGATTAAACCCCGTGATACCAAAGGGAAATTTCGTCGTGAAATCAATTTTATGTTTCGATTTATCCACAGCATCGACCGTAAGAAGGATATTGAATCCGCCCGCCTTGGCATGAACTCTTTGTCCCGCTTGTGCGCGACCTTCAGGGACAATGGAACGTGTTTTTGCCGCCCACCATAGATCATAGTTGGCGGGCTCGGCTAAGAATTCCCAGACGCGTTCGATGGGCGCATTGATAGTGGCGATGGGACATGTGCTGATGCTCATAACTGGGATCCGACTAAAGTCGCCTTCAACGGGTGGCTGACATCGGTCAAGCGGAACGAATCGGTTCCGACAGCGACCTGACCCATAGTGAGCATCATATAAGGTTAGAGCCGTGAAGCCCCCTGTCAAGTTTAACGCCGAGTTCGCGGCGTTCCAGGACATTGTGTTTCGATCACCTACGTTCCTTCTTCTAGCGGAGGCCAGGGTCCGAATAAACTGACAAGCCTGTGGCCAGATCAAGCGACTTTTGTCTTTGGCGGCAAAAGAACAGCCCCGCCATGGCCAACAGAGCCACCATCGACAACCGCGTGAACATCATGCGCGAAGTGGAGGGTGGTCTCCGGTGGCTGCAGACCGATTACATCGATCTATACCAAGTGCATGGATGGGACAGCAACATGCCGCTGAGGAGACGCTGCGGACGCTCGACGATCTTGTGCGCCAGGGGAAGGTCCGCTACGCATCGGGCTGTCCAACTTCTTGTCATGGCAGGCGGCCACCGCGGTCATGCTGCAGGAGCACCTGGAGTTCGAGAAATACGTAACGGCGCAGATGTACTATAGCCTCGTTGGCCGGGGTCTCGAATACGAGTTCCAATCCTTTGCCGAGTATCACAACATCGGCATCCTGGCCTCGAGCCCACTTGCGGGTGGGTTCTTGATGTGCCTTTCGAAAAGAAGATGGGCTACCGCGTCGCAGAAGCGCTGAAGGAGGTGGCGGGTCGGCATGAGGCAAGCCCGGCCCGTGCGGCGCTCTCGTGGTGCTCGGACGGCCGGCGGTCAGCAGTGTGATCGTCGCTGCCCGCAAGGCGGAGCAACTGGAGGACAACATCCGTGCCGTAGACCTTCAGCTCTCGCACGATGACGTCCGGCTCCGGGACGCGGCCTCGGATCCCGGCGTTCCGTATCCGAAGTGGACGGTCCTCCAGCTCGACAGCGATGAAGACCCTCGTTCGAAGATCCTGAGTCCCGAGCGTTACGCGGACGGCAGCCCCTGGAAAGACCTCCGCCGTACGCGATGGTCGGACTAAGCTATCAAACGGCACCGGGGACGTGATTTGATGGGAAGGGGTGGCGGCGAGTGGCTTACTCCGCTGCTGCAACTGCGGCGGAGAACCTCATGCCTGCTATGCTGGCCCATCACATTCTCGCTGCTTTGAAAACCAGGCCGGGAAGACATGAAGAATCTCCTACTTCTTCGAGGTTGCTCCGCTTTCGGATTTCGTTGAGCTACGATTCCGCGTTCGAGGCTCGATCTAGGTTAGTCGATCGGCCTCACGAGCAGCTAAAACTCGAGGCGGAGGCCAAACTGGATCGCTCGGGGATTATTGGCTTGGCTACTGATCACCCCAAATGACGCGGGATCCTGCATGCTCAGTGTTGGGTCGTTGAACACAACGTGGTTGAAGGCGTTCAAGAAGTCGGCCGAAAAAGGAAGGCGACCCTATCCGTCACCAGCGTGCGCTTGGCCAAGGAGAGGTCAAAATTCCAATAAGGGAGACCGCGCAGAACGCCGCGCGCCGACCGAGCGTCTTTGCTGACTTGAATCGGGCGGAAATCCGTCAAGACCGCCTCAGGGTTTGCGAAAATATTGAGGCCGGAACCGCCAGTGGCAGGGTCTCCGTCAGTACCTACGCCCCCCGAGCCTTGCTCGGCACACACAAAACAGCCCTCCGCGCAGTGCGGAGGGCCATAGTCTCCGATCCGTAATTAAGCTTCCGGCTCTCTCCCTGCAGCGATGGCTTGCACCCTGCTGTGCTTCACGCTGTAGGTGAAGTACACCACCAGTCCGATCGCCAGCCAGGCGATCAGGCGAATCCAGTTCCATACTCCCAGCTTAGCCATCATGTATCCGTTGGAGATGACGCCCAGGATGGGAACCAACGGTACCCATGGCGTCCGGAATGGACGCGGCTGGTCTGGATTCGTATAGCGCAAGACCATGACCGAAATTGACACGATGACAAAAGCCAGCAGCGTGCCGATATTCACCATCCGCCCGATGTCGTCGATTGGAGTTACACTGCCCACGATCGCGGCGAGCAGACCGACAAGAATTGTATTCTTCCAGGGAGTGCGGAATTTAGGATGTACGGCTGCAAAAAACTTCTTCGGCAACAACCCGTCATTGGCCATCGAATACAGCACGCGGGTCTGACCAAGCAACATCACCAGCATCACACTCGTCAGTCCCGCCAAAGCTCCGAGCGTAATGATGTGCGATGCCGTGTTCAGCCCCCGGTCAAGAAATGCGCGTGCAACCGGTGCTTCAATATTGATCTGCTGCCAGTGCACCATTCCGGTGAGCACCCCGGCCACCGCGATGTACAAAACGGTACAGATCGCCAGCGAGGCAATCATCCCGATGGGCAAGTCGCGTTGCGGATTCTTGGCTTCCTGCGCCGTAGTGGACACTGCGTCGAACCCAATGTAGGCGAAGAATATGTAGGCAGCTCCGGCCCCAATTCCCGCAAAACCGTGGGGCGCGTACGAGTGCCAGTCCGAGCCCCAATTGGCAGTGTTGATGTAGCGTGCTCCGAGCGCGATGACGAATAGCACCACCGCTACCTTGATCGTGACGATCGTCGCGTTGAACCGCGCACTCTCTTTGATCCCGACAACCAGAACCGCCGTAATGATCAGCGCAATAATGAAGGCGGGAAGGTTGAACCCGATTTCCATCCCGAACATGTGGGGCGCTCCCAGCAACGCATGCGCGCGCTGCAATAATTCCGGCGATTGAGCGGCAACGATCGCAGTCACCTTGTCAAGGAACGCCTGCGACCCCGCCACCAGCGAGGCATCGGAAGCCTGCGCGATCTGTCGCGCAACAATGTTCTCCGCCGTCTTCAGCGCCGTCCAGTGATCGTAAGCCAGCCACAGCGGCATTTTGATGTGGAAGATATTCAGCAGTTCGATGAAGTGGTTCGACCAGCCCGAAGAGACCGTACTGGCGCCCATCGCGTATTCCAGGGTCAGATCCCACCCGATGATCCACGCCAGCAACTCTCCCAACGTGGCGTAGGCGTAGGTGTAAGCACTGCCCGCCAGTGGGATCATGGCGGCGAACTCGGCGTAACAAAGACCGGCAAACGCGCATCCCAGTCCGGAGAGCACGAAAGAAAGGGTGAGTCCGGGACCCGCGTATTGGGCTCCCAGCCCGACCATGACGAAGATGCCGGCGCCGATGATGGCGCCAACGCCCAGCGCCGTAAGCTGAAAGACTCCCAATGTGCGGTGCAGGCTGTGTTCGCCAGTCTCGCGGGCCTCTTCCATCAACAGGTTTAAGGGCTTCGTTGCCCGAAGGTTCGCCATCCAACTGGGTTTCTCCTGAATTGGTGCGGTTGTGCTCATGCGGATAAACTCCTCTGATTCTTGGCGCTCCGCGACCACGCAAAGTACACTGGAATCCCCAGCAGCACCACGATCAGCCCTGGCCACGTGTACTGCGGCTTGTAGCGCAATAGTACGACATCGATGAATAAAGCCATCACAATATAAATGATGGGCAGCACCGGATACCCGACGGCCTTATAGGGCCGCAGCGCATCTGGACGGGTCCGGCGTAGCACGAACAACCCCACAATCGTCAGGATGTAAAACACCAGGACCGCAAAGATGATGTAGTCCAGAAGTTGCCCGTAGCTGCCGGAGATGCACAGAACGCAGGTCCATACCATCTGCACCATCAGCGAAACCGCAGGGGTCTTATATTTAGGATGCAATTTCGCAACATTGCGGAAGAACAAACCATCCTTGGCCATGGCGTAGTAGACCCGGGCCCCGGATAGAATCAGGCCGTTCATGCAGCCAAAGCTGGAGATCATGATGGCGGCAGCCATCAGAAATCCGCCTGTGCTTCCAAATCTTTGAGTCAGGATTGCGGTGGCTACGCGGTCTTCGGTGGCATGCGTGATCCCGCGGGCAAAAATCGTCTCCCCGCCAGCCGTTCCCTGCATTGGAAGAGCCGTCAGATAAACGAAGTTGCAGGCTATATAGAGGGCGATCACTACGCCCGTCCCCAGCGCCAGTGACAGCGGCAGGTTGCGGCTGGGATTCCTCACCTCTCCCGCGGTAAAGGTCACATTGTTCCAGGCGTCGGCTGAGAACAGAGACCCGACCTGCGCCACTGCCAGAACCGTAAGCGTGCTGACGAATGCTCCTCCGCCGATGTCATGCAGGGACAACAGACCGGCGTTGTGCCAGAAATGCCCGCTGAAATTCGCCAGGATTGCCTCCGGATTGTGGCAGAAAGCGAATCCCAGCACGGCGAGTCCAAGCAGGGCCAGGACTTTCGCGGCGGTGAATACGTTCTGAATCGCCGCGCCCGTCTTCATGCCGAGGACGTTCACCAATGACAAGATGATCACCAGCAGAATCGCCATCAGATTCTGCGTGTTGATGCCGACATCCATATTGCCCAGCACCATCGGGCCGAGATGGATCGGCGGAACCTTCCACAAATGCACAATCCAGTTCGTGGAAGCGATCGAAGGGTAAAACACTCCCAGAAACTTGCCAAAAGCCACGCCCACGGCGGCAATCGTGCCCGTCTGTATGACTAGAAAAAGCGTCCAGCCGTAGAGGAATCCCCAGAGCGGCCCCAGGGCCTCGCGTAGGTAAACGTATTGGCCGCCGGCCCGCGGCATCATGGCCGCGAGTTCCCCATAGCTCAGGGCGGCCACGATCGTCATCAGTCCGGTTACGACCCAGGCACCGATCAGAAGAGCCGGCGAGCCCACCTCTCGCCCGATCTCCGCCGAAACAATAAAGATGCCGGAGCCGATCATCGACCCCATCACCAGCATGGTTGCGCTGGTCAGGCCCAGTACCTGGACCAGTTCCTTATCCTGATGGCTATGAATTTCCCAATCGCTGCCCGTGGATGGCTGCGTCGTTGTCGGTGTGCTCAGAGGCTCGCTCCTGATCTGGCGGTCGTTGGCGTTCGTCGTCGGTCGTTGGTCGTTAGCTGAAACGAAGCGGGTGGATTGGCCCACCGAAACAGTTATGCTTCCAGCTCATTGCATAGGTCCTTCGCGGCAAAGAACGCCGCTCAGGATGACAAGAAACATGATCGATGTACGACCAACGAACAGCTAACGACCAACGACGTATTGGCAGCACTTTACCCTAATATCCGGAAAAATTCCTCTGCTGATTTGCGAGGCTCTGGTAACAGCTCGGATATCACGGCGACCGAATCGGCCCCGGCTTCGATCACGGAAACCGCATTCGCGCGCGTAATTCCCCCGATCGCCACCAGCGGCTTGCGTGTCAAACTCCGCGCCCGGCGCACTCCGTCAAGCCCCACGACAGGGTCAGGCTTCTTTTTGCTGGAGGTCGCAAAGACCGGGCCAATCGCCAGATAGTCGGCCGAAGTCAAATCTGCCTCGCGCAGTTGTTCGGGATTGTGGGTCGAGACCCCCAACCAGCGTTCTGGCCCGATGATCGCCCGCACGGCCTCGGGCGACAAATCATCCTGGCCCACATGCACGCCGTCGAATCCAGCAGCCAGGCACAGATCGGAGCGATCATTCATGATCAGCCGTACGGAGGAACCGAGATGTTTCTTCAATTCCCGCGACTGCTCGAGCATCACCCGAACGTTGCCCGACTTGTTCCGGTATTGCAGGAGCGTACATCCGCCGGCTGCGAGTTCGTGGGCAAAAGCGACGAGGCGAGCCGTGTCGGGGGAAATGGAAACGTCAATGACCGCGTAGAGGAGTGGTAGCTTCATGCATTGAATCGGGTCACCCTGGGGTTGCGCGCAAAGCGCGCAATAAGAAGGGTCGGTATCGAGTCAGACGCCGTAGCCCTCGATGCTCGCGAACGCGTCGCTTCGCTCCGCGGGGCGGACGAGGCGTCCGCCCCTACACTTTGGCGTTCTTAGCCAGGAACCGTTCAATAAACCCGGTATCGAAATTCCCTGCCCGGAAATCGGGATCGGCCAGAATCTTACGGTGCAGGGGAATCGTGGTGTACACGCCCTCGACGATAAACATCTCCAGCGCCCGTGCCATGCGCGAGCAGGCTTCGTCTCGATCCTTGGCGCGCACAATCAGCTTCGCGATCAGCGAATCGTAGTACGGTGGAATCACTCCCTCGGCATAAGCCGCTGTATCCACACGTACGCCGGTTCCTCCCGGCGGATGAAACGCGGTAATCTTCCCGGCCGACGGTGTGAACTTCTCCGGATGCTCCGCATTGATCCGGCACTCGATCGAGTGTCCGCGGTGCACGATCGGCCCGTGCAGCACATCCTCCATCTTCGCGCCCGCCGCGATCATGATCTGGCTTTTGACCAGGTCGACGTCCGTGACCATCTCGGTCACCGGATGCTCCACCTGAATGCGCGTGTTCATCTCAATAAAGTGAAGCCTGCGGTCCTGATCCATGAGGAACTCGATCGTTCCTGCGTTCCAATATCCGATCGCTGCCAGCGACTTGCACAGAACCGCGCCAATCTGATCCCGCAACTCCGGAGTCACCTGAGTCGAAGGAGACTCTTCCAGCAGCTTCTGATGCCGGCGCTGGATCGAGCACTCGCGTTCCCCCAGGCTCACCACACTCCCGTGCTCGTCGGCGAGCACCTGAAACTCGATGTGCCGCGGATGCTCGACGTACTTCTCCATGTAAAGATCACCGTTGCCAAACGCTCCGGCAGCCTCGGCCTGTGCAGCTTTGAAAAGACCAGGCAATTCCTCTTCGTTCCGCACAATCCGCATACCCCGTCCTCCGCCCCCCGCCGAAGCCTTAACGATCACGGGGAAGCCGACTTGCTTGGCCCACTCCAGCGCCTCGCCATCGCTGGCGACGATCCCGTCCGACCCGGGCAAAATCGGCACGCCCGCCTTCTTCATCGCCGACCGGGCCTTTTCCTTCTCGCCCATCAGGCGGGTGACTTCCGGCCGCGGCCCAATGAACTTGATCCCACTCATCTCGCAGACTTCGGCAAAGTTCGCATTCTCCGCGAGCAGACCATATCCCGGATGGATCGCCTCCACATTGGCGATCTCCGCTGCGCTGATGACGCCGGGAATGTTCAGGTAGCTGTGCGCCAATTGCGGCGGCCCAATACAAATGGCTTCGTCGGCAAACTTAACGTGCAGAGAATTGCGGTCTGCCTCGCTGTAAATGGCCACCGTCTTGATGCTGAGCTCTTTGCACGCGCAGATGACGCGCAACGCAATTTCCCCGCGATTCGCAATGAGGATCTTTTTGAACATGAAGTCTAGCTTTCAGCTCTCAGCTGTTAGCCCTAGTTGTGCCTTCCTCTGGAACGTCTTTTGTGGGGACGGCCGCGTTCGGCCGTCCGCCGGGCGCAGCCCGGCTTTATTTGCAGGAGTACTGCAAACGACAAAGCGGCGCGCCCTCAGCGCGCCGCGAGAATCCCTCTACCCTCACTTCTTCGGCCGGATCACAAACAATTCCTGGCCATATTCGATGGGCTGACCGTTGGTCGCCAGCTTCTTCAAAATTTCCCCGGCGACGTCCGACTCAATTTCGTTCAGCAGCTTCATCGCCTCGACGATACAAAGCACCTGGCCAACTTCCACCGAGTCGCCAGCCTTAACGAACGGTGGGGCGCCCGGCGAGGGCGCTTCGTAGAACGTGCCCACGATCGGCGACTTAACCGTATGCAGCCCTTCCTCGACAGCAGGCGGAGCTGGAGTCGCTGGCGCGGACGCAGCCACCGTTCCCGCCACCGGGACGGCGCCAAGTTCCACCGCAGCCACTGGCGCCGGAGGCACCGCATAGAAGCGCGGCTCCCCGTGCGAGTGCACCATCGTGTGCTCGCCGGCGCGCTTGATCTTAACCTTGACATCGCCGCGCTCCAACTCGAACTCGGCAATATCCTTCTCGATGAGGAACTCGATGAGTTCTTTCAGCTCTTTTTGATTCATTCGTTTACGGTGGGACCGTTCACCGGTCCCTGACCCGCGCCGGAAGGGCGCGCAAACAAGCCGGGCGTGGATCCTGCCCAGCGGATGTCCATGAACAACTAAGAAGACTAGACTGCCAATAATTCTTTACTGGTCGGAGTCAGGACCTCACAACCTCGGGCGGTGACCGCTACCATATCCTCGATCCTCACGCCCCATTTGCCGGGGAAGTATACTCCCGGCTCGATCGTGATGACCATCCCCGGCATCAGCACTTCGCTCTGCCCCGCGGCTACCCTGGGACTCTCGTGGATCTCGAGCCCAACGCCGTGTCCGGTGGAATGGGTGAAGTAACGCCCTAACCCGGCTTTCTTCAAGACCTTGCGGGCCGCTGCGTCCACTTCGCCAACCGCAATCCCAGGCCGAACTGCTTCGATCGCGACCTGTTGTGCCTCGCGCACTGCTTCATACGACCGGCGTGCGTCCTTCGGCACTGATCCGACCCACACAGTGCGGGTCTGATCTGAACAATAACCTGAGAGTATAACACCGAAGTCGCAGACCACGAACGCCCTTGACGGGATTGGCTGTGTAGAAGCGCGTCCATGCGGCAGAGCCGATCTAGTCCCGGCGGCAATGATCGTCGGAAACGACATCTCCTCGGCCCCTGCACGGCGGGCGGCCAGTTCCATCTCGGCAGCCACCTCAACCTCCCTCACACCCGCACGCAAAACTTCGAGCCCGCGATCGAATATCTCCGCGCCCAGCGCGACCGCATCCTTGATAAGAGCGATTTCGCGCGGGTCCTTGACCATGCGAAAGCGTTCGACGATGGAAGGCGCATCTTTCAAGCGTATCCCGGAGGGCACTACCTGGCCGAAACGCTTTCTCTCGGAGATGGTGAAATGATCGGACTCGAGTCCGATCGTTAGCCCGCGAGACCGCTTGCGCCTTTTGGCCAAAAAGTCCCCAAGCGCCGCCAGCGGAGCCTTGTGTGCAATCACGACTTTGGCGCCTTTTACTTCCTGGTGCGCCTGGATGTCATAGCGAACGTCCGTAAGAAATACGCTCCCGCCCTGTTCGACCAGCAGAAGTCCCGCGCTCCCGGTAAAGCCGCAAAGATATCGAATGTTAGGAAGATGGCTGACCAGCAGCCCATCAAAGCGGGTGGTCGCAAGATGGTCCCGAAGTTTCTTCTGGCGGGTGCGGAAGTCCATTGCGGTGAGTGTAACAAGAAAGCAGCCACGAGCGGCGAGCCATGAGCCACCAGCAACCCGACTTCTCGACGCTCGTAGCTCGAAGCTCGCAGCTAAAACAAGACCGCCGGCCTGAGGTTCCAGGCCGGCGGCTCACTACTCTCAACTAGCTACTCGCTACGTCTGAATAATTCGCGGAGTGATGAAGAAAATCAGCTCCTGGTTCTGTGTGTTGACTTTGGTGTGCTTGAACAGGTTGCCGAGGAACGGCAGATTGCCGAGCAGCGGAACCTGCGAGATATCGATTGAGTTCTGGGTTTGAATGACGCCGCCGATCACCACCGTGCCGCCATCCGTCACCAGCACCTGCGTCGTAGCCTGCTGCGTGATCAGTTCGGGGTTGCCCTGCACTTCCTGTCCGAAGTTGGGCGTGGTGTTTTCCACGTCGACGTTCAGGAAGATGGTGTTCTCCGATGTGATCTGCGGAGTCACCGTCAACCGCAGGAACGCGTCAACGTAGGTCACGGTCGGAGGACCGCCCAACTGCGCCTGCGTCACGATCGGTACGCGCACGCCCTGCTTTACCAGGGCCTGGATATTGTTCTGCGTGACCACCCGCGGACGTGAGAGCACTTTCAGCAAGCCGCGCGACTCCGCCATCGAAAGCTGGAAGTCCAGCCGCACGGTGTTGCTGGCATTGAGGAAGGTCAAGCCGCTCGAAGGCTGCGTGACGCCCAGGTTCGAGAACAGCGGGATCGTATTTCCTGTGCCCGCGCCGTTCGCCGGACTCGTAATGTAACCCGGCGTCAGGCCGCCTACGTTCGTATTCGTGGTGCCGGCGCCTGAGTTGCCGCCGATCGCGCTATGCCCGTTACCCCAGCCAAAACCGAACTGTGTGCCGATGTCGCGCGCGAACGCACGGGTCGCGGCCACTACGCGAGCTTCGATTTCCACTTCCTGCGTCTTGCGATCGAGCTGCGTCAGCAGGCGGTCGATAATCGGAATCACTTTGGGAATGTCGTTGATGATCACGGCGTTGGTGCGGTCATCCGCGACAACGTCGCCGCGCTGCGAGAGGAACTTTTTCACCGTAGTTACGGCGTCCTTCGCCTTGGCATAGCTCAGGAACCGTGTCACCGATACCTTTTCCACGGCCAGCGCTTCGGATTCAATCTGCGCCCGGCGTGCGTCGGCTTCCTTCTTCAATGTATCGACGGTCGCGATCCGCAGTACGTTGCCTTCGAGCTCGCGGGCGAGGTCGTTATTCTTGAGCACGATGTCGAGCGCCTGATCCCACGGCACGTCGTCGAGCACGATCGTCAGCGTGCCGTGCACGTTGGGATCGAGCACCACGTTCAGGCCGCTGATTTCGTGGACCAGCCGGAAGAAGTCTTTCAGGTCGACGTCCTTCAGGTTCACCGAGATCGGCTCGCCGGTGTAGCGCGGGCCGGCGGCGACTCCCTGCTGGTTCATCTGAGCTTTCTGCTCAGCCGCCAGATTCACGGCCGGAGTGATTCCGGTCGAACTCTGCGCGGGCCCGGAAGCGCTCTGCGCCTGCGGAGCGGCATGCATGCTCACCGGAAGAAGCTCGGCGGCAGTCTTGTCGGAGAAGCGCGCCGCAGCTTCCTGCGCCCGAACCACGGGCACATCGGCGGCGTCGTTCTTGACGTCATTCTTGACGTCACTCTTCACTTCAGTCTTTGCCTGGTAAGTAGGCTCGACGAATACAAAGTCAGCAGGCGAAGCCGAGCTCTTCTCGGCAGGCTTCGTCGACGGCGCAATCGTCTTCGGTGCCGTGCGCAGATCCACCACGCGCGGAGAGAAGGGCGACATCGGGCGCGTTACTGGGGCGCTCGATTCCGCGGCCACGGTTTTCGGCTGCGCAGCAGCATTGCCGTGCAGCGTCAGCACCAGCTTGCCCGCCGGACCCGGCGTCAAGTCATAGGCCAGCGCTTTGTCGAGGTCGACAACGATGCGGGTCGTCGGATGCGCCTGGCCATCCATGCCAATGCGCACACCCTTGATCCCCGCCGCGCCCACCGCGATGTGGTTCTGTCCGGTCGCCATCACGGTCTCCGGCAGATCGATCACCACGCGCGGGGGTGAGTCCATCTTGCTGACCTTCGGCGTAACTGCGCCGCTGGCTGTCATCTCGACCCGGACATTGTCCGCGTCGCGGATTACGTTGACTCGATCGAGCTGGCTGGGCGTCTGGGCAGCCGCAGCCACCACTCCCATCAGCAGCAACGATACGAAGATGATTACTGGTTGCTTTCGCATTTCGCCTCTCCCCACCTGCGGGCCTGGCCCGCATTTCCTCGTGCAACTTAATACTCGAACTTCGGACTAAACCGCCGGAGTAAAGATTTTCTTTACCACTTCATGCGTCGATGTCTTGCCCAGCTTGTCCTGCACTGTTTCCTGGAACACAACTGAGTCTCCCGTGATCTTCACCACGTAGCCGTTGAACACAGGATCGTTTTCCCGCAGAAAGTACGCCTTGCCGATGTTGTTGGTGACGACCGCAATAAATCCGTTGTCCGACTTCACGACTCCGCGGAGGTTGATCGCATTGATCTCCAGGCACTTTTTGCCCGTCGAGCAACCGGATCCCTCTTGATGCACCACCGGACTGAAGAACGGATCACGCTTCCCATTCATCGCCCATTTCTTATCTTCGACCTTCGGCTTGGTGGGATCAGGCTTGGCCGCAACCGGAGCTGGAGCGGCCGCTGCCACCGTCGTTGTCTTAGCCGCGGCGGTTGCTTTCGCTTCCTTTTTCGGTTCCGCCTTCGGCGCTGCAGCTTTTGCGACCTTGGGCTCAGGAGATGTCTTTGCCACCGCTGCTTTCGCCGGAGCAGGCTTCGAAGGAGCCGGAGCGCTCTTGGCTACTTCCGGCGCGCCTCCCTGCGTATGCAGGATCAAAGTCACTTTCCCCGCAGGACCAGGAGCCACGTCGTACGCCAGAGCCTTATCTAGGTCGACTACAACGCTCGTGGTCGGCGGATTCTTGCCGTCCATGCCGATGCGCACGCCTTTTACTCCGCCGCTGCCGACTGGAATCTTGTTCTGGGCGCTGGCCACCACTGTCTCCGGCAGCTCAACCAATAAACGCGCCGGAGAACTCAGCTTGGTCACGCGAGGACTTACGGCCCGCGTGGAGCTGATCTCAATCTGTATATCGTCGCTGCCCGGAACCACATTGACGTGCTGCAGCTGGTTGTTCGCGCCCGAGGCGGATTCCGCCTTCGGCGCTGCAGCCTTGGCTACGGGCTTCGGAGCTGGAGCTGCTGCCGTCTGAGCTGGCTTCGGAGGTGGCAGCACAATCAGCTTCTGCTCCCCCGGAATCACGGCCGGCTTCACCGTTGGCGCTGGAGCGCCAGGCGCAGGCTTGGAAGCCGTCGCCGGAACTCCTGCCGCGTTCAGTGCCGCATCCGAATCGTTGGCCTGCTTTTGCTGCAGCGATTTTGCTACGCTGCGCGCGTTGTCGATGGCGTCGGGGTTCTGTGCCACAGCCTTCGTACTGAAGGCCGCGCCCATCGTCATCGTGAGTGCGATTGCCAGAGTGCCAGTTTTCAGCTTCATCGCCGTCTTCATGGATATTCCCTATTTCGCCGCTGTCGTTGCCGGTTTTGCTCCAGCGCCTGCCGCAGGAGGTTGCAAATCACGACTGAAATACGTGGTCGCCGTAAACGTGGCCACGATGCTCTCGTTCGGTGCGTACTGATAGGTCCGCTTCGCCTTTGCGCCGGTCGGATTCTTCGTGGTCGAAACCATGAGCCCGCCGACGTTCACGATGCGCTCCAGCTTGCTCACACGGTCGAAGAAATTCAGCACCGAGTAATAGGGTCCGTCCAGCTCCATCTCGAAGGGAACTTCGGTGTAGTACTGCTGCTGCTTCGAATCCTTCGCTGAATAGCGCCGCACTTCCACGCCGGCCTTGAACGCTTCGCCGTCCATCATGGTCATGAACCCGTCGACCTGCTTCTCGTCGGGAACAATGCGCTGCTCGATTTCCAGCTGCTGCTTCAGCTCGGCCAGCTGTTGCTCGATCTGCTTCAGCTTCGGCCGGTATGACTCCAGCTCGTTGTTCTCCCGGATTTTGGCTTCCAGGGCATGCTGCGCAGCCACGTTCTTATCGTTCTGGCTTTTGAATATGGTGAAGTACAGAACAGCTGTAACGGCTGCTCCGCCCAGTATCACCAGCCCCCACTGCTTGATGCCCGACAGCTCGCTAAAGTTCGCCATAGTCTGTCCCTACGACTTTCCCTTCCCAGGCTGGTTTTCCCCTGCAGCTTTGTCGCAGGTCAGGGTGAACTGAAACGCCTGCATTTCCTTTACCTGCTCGTCCTGAAAGGTTTCTTTGATCTCGACGTTCCTGAAGAAACCCGTCTTCTGCAGATTCGCGATCAGGTTGGCCACTGCGTCAGTCGATAGAGCTGTACCTTCCAGGCTCACGCTCGTGCCCTGATCGTCCATCCTGTTCAGCCACACGGCCTCGGTGTTGTTAATGGTCTCGCCCATCATGGCCATCAGGTTGACCGGACCGGTCTGCCCATCATGCAGCTGCTTGATCACGTCCACGCGCCTCTGGTAGATGTTGGCCTGATTCTGGCGGTCGAGGAATTTCGCCTTCACATCGGCCAGTTCGCGGTTCCTCTGCTCGGCCACTTTTACCTTCTGGTCGATTTCTTTCGACAGATGGTCCAGGCGGTACCAGTAGACGAGGTTCCCCAGGCCGACGATCACCATAATCACGAGGATCTTCAGCTTGGGCGACCCCATATCGCCCATTTCCATCGCGGGCATCGACGGGCCACTGCTGCCGCGCTTGCCCTTTCCTTTGGAGTTTTCGAGAAGATTGATTTTGATCATAGAGATTCAAAGCTCCTCAGGGCCAAACCCACTGCGACTGCCATCTGGCCGGGATTCTGCTCTACCAGTTCCGCTCCCAATCCTTCCGTCGGCGGCATCACTCGCTGGAACGGATTCAGTAATTCCACCGGCATCGAGAACTCCTGCCGCAATGCCTCCACCAGCCCGGGTACCTTCGACGAACCGCCCGCCAAGTAGATCTTCTCGATGTGCTCTCCCGCCGCGCTGGCGCGGAAGAAGTCGAACGTCTTCTGAATTTCCAGCACGATGATTTCAGTGACCTGCTGCAGGATCGGCTGCTTCGCGTCCTCGCTCACCGTGCCCACCTTGCGGCCCAGTTTCAGCGCTTCCGCGTCTTCGAAGCTCAGGTCCAGTTCCTTCTGCAGCGAGTCGGTGTACTGATGCCCGCCCACGCTGACGTCGCGGGGGAATAACGGCGTCGTGCCCTTCACAATGTTGATGTTCATTACGCTGGCGCCCAGGTTCAACAGAGCCACCACCTGGCCCGGCGCCGGCTGGTAGTTGTACTCGTAGCAGTTCTGCAGGGCCAGCGCGTCAATGTCGACGATAGCCGGGGTGCGGCCCGCCATCGAGAGTACGTTGGTGTAGTTCAGAATCTTGTCTTTCTTGACCGCCACCAGCAGAACATCCATCTGCGGGCTGCCGACTTCGTCCGACAGAATCTGGTAGTCGAGGCTCACGTCGGCCAGATCGAAGGGAATGTGCTGCGCTGCTTCCTTCTCGATGGTTTCCGCCAGTTCCTGGTCGCTCATCGAAGGCAGCGAAATCTTCTTCACGATGACGGAGTGTCCGCTCACCGCGGTGGCCACGCCCTTGGTCTTGATCTGGTTGTCGAGGAACAGCTTCGAGATCGCGCTCGACACTGTGCCCGAATCGACGATCATCGAGTCGACCACGATGTCCGATGAAAGCGGTTCGAGGCCGAGATGCGCGACTTCGATCTGGCCGCCCTTCTTCTTCAACTCGACTGCCTTAATGCTCGATGACCCTACGTCCAGACCAACAATCGTTTTCGATCCGAGTCCAAACATGTGTCCACCCTTTATGTTGGCGCGGGCACTCATGCCCGCGTCGGTTTCACTAAATCTGTCCGGCAGCCTTCATGGCCGCCTTCGGTTTCCGTTTCGCCTGCGGTTCCATCTCGCTCGACTTCTCTTCCATCCACTGATCTAGCCGCGATTTCTTGAACCGCCAGCGGTTCCCCAGCTTGAACGCGGGAATTTTCTGTTCGCCAACGTACTTGTAAAGCGTGTCCGGACTCACTCCCAGATACTGCGACGCCTGGCGAATGTTCATCACTTCTCGCGAGTCGGCCATAGTTCCTTTTTGCTCTCTCTCCGTTGCGCTTCTTCCCGTCCGCTCTCACGGCCCCACGGGATAGCTTCCGGAGACGTCCTCACCCTGTCTATCGGCTCAGAGGGCTATCGGTGTCCCGAGCATATATCAGCCCTGAAAAACCCCTCCTCCAAGCGAATCTCCGCGTTTTACGGGGTTTTTTACCTGTTTTGTGGAATGGGAAGAGTAAGAGGCGGGAGCAAATATCTATATATTGGGGTATTCGCTGGATTAAGCACTATTACTGGGATTTTGGGCTTGCCCGGTATGCGGTCATCCGCATACCGGTAACTGAAGTACTAGGCACGGTACGGAGGTACTACACCCGCGGTCCAAGCTGTTGTTTTCGCAGTCTTTGCTGCGAAACCATGGAGCGGGAAATTCAGTTACTGCACATCTACTGGACATCGGCAACTTTGCCGTTTTGGAAGGTTACTTTCACGTCTTGATACACGTAGATCTGTTTCGCGCCAACGTTAAAAATCTTCTGTGGTTTGCCCAGGATCGACTGCACTTGGTCGGTCGTCATCCCCAGCTGCACGGTCGCCGGCTCAGATTGTTGCGCTTCCTGCTGCTGCGGCGGCTGCTGGCTCGACCCGTTTCCCTGATTCTGATTATCGTTCTGCTGATTGTCGTCGGAAATCAAGAAGACTTTCCCGATGGCATCCTCCACATCCCCCACGCCCGCTTTCTCCAGGTAGCCTTTCGCAAACTGAAAGACCACCTCGCCCTTCATCGAGGTTGCTGGATTCGTTCCACTGCACGAGTCGCAGGCTACCACCGTGAATGAAACTTTCGCCTTGTTCAAGTTCACATCGATTTTCGTGGGATAAACTTTCTCTCCCTTCTGAAAGTAGCGGGAAACGTCCTTCAGCATGCCGGCACAGAATCCAACCGAGGGATGAAATGCATTGTCTTGATACTTCGCCGGACACAGCGCCATTGCTCTCCATGGAACGGCCAGCACACCGCTCTTCTGAATCGTCAGCAGCGTGCCGGGGTCAACCACGCCGTACCCGCTGGAATCTGCCTTAACCTTGGCGACCTGATATTGAGCAACCAATTGCTCCTGCAGAGAAACCGCCTGGCCGGGGGCAAGGGCTGCGGGCAGGATCATCGCAAGTGCGATGATGCCAACGCAAAGTCGATGACGCATAGAGCCCTCCTGATCACAACGATTCTCACAAAGGTTTTGAAAAAGGCGCGGTGCCTGAAACTTTCTTACCCGATGCGGTCGAGTCAAAAACCTGCAGCCCGATACGCGCGGGCCGCCGGACAGCCGAAGGCGACTGTCCCCCACATGGGCCATGCTGGCCGCCCGCCTGCCGGCAGCTTCGGGGCTCAGCCGACTACTCCTACTGCACGTCCACCACCTTGCCGTTCAAAAACGTCACCTTCAAATCTTTGTAAAGGTAAATCTGCTTCGGTCCGAGATTCACCATCTTGGTCGGCTTGCCCATAGCAGTTACGACTTGATCCGCGGTCATTCCCATCTGGATCGTCTGCGGCTCCTCCGCCTGTTGTTGTTGACCGCCCTGTTGTCCGCCGCCCTGTTGTTGGTCCTGCTGCTGTTGCCCGCCCTCCTGCTGGCCGCCCTGCCGATCGCCGCCCGGTGCCTGCTGTTGCGAATCGTCGTTGATCGACAGCAGTTGCCCGATCGTGTCCTCTACATCGCCGGCACTGGCCTTGGCGAGAGACCCCTTGGGAAATTGGAACTCCACGTTTGCCTTGGCCCAGATCGGCGGATCGGTATTGTTGCAGGTATCGCAGGCAACGATCCCCATCACCACCAAGTCCTTGTCCAGCTTCACGTCAATCTTGGTGGGATATACCTTGTCTCCCTTTTTGAGCAAGTGAGTCGTCTGGCCTTCCGACTGAGTCTGCGAGAAGTGCCCTAACAAGTGTTTCTTCGCCTCCGTCATGGCGGCGTTCGGCCCGTGCACCGTCCCGTTCTCGTATCTGTTGGTGAGTGAAGTCTTGTCGGAGTACGGCACGCCCATGACTCCGCCCTTCTGCAGTGCGAGCAGCGTCCCTTCTTCCACCACCGAATATCCGCTGGTGTCAGATCCCATCTTCACCAGTTTGTACTGCGCCGCGAGTTGCTCTTGCAGAGTGGGAGCGCCGCTTTGCGCCGCCGCCTGGGTCTGCACCAACGCCATCACGCCCAAAATCGCGACCACTGGAATCGTTTTCTCAAACTTCTGCCACATGACTCGGATTCTCCTTTTCCACACTTAGCCCGATCTCCCTTTTGTACATAGTGAGACCGAGAGCGCCTCCGTTTCAGATGGCCTCTCGCAATCTCGCCTGTTAATCAACACCGCTTACTGCGATCCGCCGCCCGACGAGGCCGCCTCCTGCTTGACCTCGGCTTCGGTCTTATCCGCCGCAGCCTGCTGCTCTTTCAGAGTCTTGGCGGCGCTGGAGTCCGCGGCCGGCGCCGGCACTTCTCCATCCTGCTTGCCGGTATCAGGAGCCTTGGGCAGTCCGCTGGTTCCCTGTTTCTTTGAGAGCTCATCCATGCCTCCAGTGATCTGCTCGCGGAAATGGTTGTGCATTTCCTGTAGATCATCCAGTGACACGGATACCTGTTTGCCGACCGCGCAATTATTCTTCTTGCTGGCCAGCACTTTCACGTCGACGTTCTTGTCCTCATCGGGCGTGTCCGAGACCCGGCTGATCACATCGCCGTCAGTCAACGAGCACTCGTCCCCGTCAGCGACCACCGACAGTTCGTTGTGCACGACGAAGACCCGCCGCTTGGGATCGAGCGCCGGCAACGAACCGCCACTCGATGCCTGACCGCCGGAACTTCCACCAGACGTCTTCCCGGTCTTGCCGGCGTCAGCCTGGTCGGCTGCCAACTGCGCCTTCACTTCCTCGGCCAGCTGATCTTTTACTTCCTTCGTCATCACAACAGTCTTCGAAGCGTCGGGAGCGACCGGGATCGTCCCCAGCCCCGCTACCAGCGGAAAATCCGGGCCGAGCGGATCCAACGAACCAACTTCCAGGGAGGCTGCATACGACGCCCGCAAGCTGGCCGCAACCAGATAATCCGTCAACCAGAAAGCGGCGGACGGGTACACCGGGTAAGGCTGGTAGTAGTACGGCCCGTAATATCCGTACCAGGGCTCAGCCTGCCATCCCCAGCCGTAATACACAGGAGCCGGCCACGGATTGTAGGCCCACCCGTAATACGCCGGATGGTAGTAGTACGCGGGCGCGTATCCGTAGTAGCAGCAATAGCCACCATACGAATACGACCGGTACACGCTGGTATAGGTCACATTGTGGACGACGTACGTGCGCGAGACATAGGTGTTCCCATTCCGCACCACGTAGTTGCGCTGCACATAACCACCACCGTGTCCGGTTGTGACTACGCGGGCTCCGTTGTGGGTGCTCACGACGGTTCGCCCGCCATGCAATCCGTGCTGGATCTGCATTCCGTTCCTATTGATCGAGCGAATCTGTCCATTGGGCCGGATGTGTGCTGTGCCACCGCCCTTGAGAGAGACCTGATGGCCCGGAGGCGTTCGGTTGCCTGCCACGTGTCCGCCTGGCCCGTTATGTCCGACATTGCCAGCATGCGCGGGCGCGTTGTTAGCGTTGTGACCAGCCACGTTCCCCGCGTTGTGCCCAGCCATATTCCCCGCATTGTGGGTATTCGCAGTTCCGGGATGGCTGGCATTGTTCATTCCACCATGCGGGTTGGCCATATTGCCGTTATGGAGATTGGTGTTAGTGCCGGCGTGATTGTTCCCCATGTTGCTGCTGCCGTGCGTGCCCATCGATCCCGGCCCTGCCGTGTGAGTCGGCGAACTCATGCCGTTGTGACTCGGCATACTCGAGTGTTGCTGCGGTGGTGCCGGACGCGGTGGCGCTGAGTTGTGAGGCGGAGCGCTCGCATGGGGCGCTGGTGCCGAAGCGTGCGGAGGCGGACTGTTCTTGTGCTGCGCAACCGCAAACGTGGGAAAGGCCGCCAACAAGGAAAAAACAACGTAGAACCGCAGGCCGATTTTCGAACCCGGTTCAACACTCAGCGTCATTGCACACTCCTCGAATCAAGATTTGCGGCAGTCGAAGTTATTGTGGGCGCGTGGGGGGATCACGCACACCGTTTTCAGGTGGTTTTTTGGCCCAGAGAGAAGACCAGCACAACGCGATCGCTAACGGGAATCCGCACTGCCCGAAGCAGCGTCCTGCGGCGAACCACGTTATCAAAACCCGTGCGGGGGCGCAATCGTTTTTTGACAATCGAAGGTTCGCCACTCGAACTCTGTTACATTCCTTATCTTGCGCCAGCACGAGTTCGAAATGTGAAATCGCGAGAAGCTGTGGAAATAAGTCGCTGAACCACCAGTGAAAGGGATCAAGACTAAACGACCAACGACGATCTCCCACCCGCGACCCATTCCAAATCTTCTGCCGTCCTGCCGCTCCTGCGCTAATCTATTCCGTACATTCTGGAGGCACACATTGCGCTATCTCGATCGGTTTCAACCTCTGGCTCTCCTGGTCGTCCGCCTCACGCTCGGCGCCATCATGACTGTCTACGGATATCACAAAGTCTTCGGCGGCCTGCATCAGTTCGCGCACATGATCGGAAGCATGGGCCTGCCCTCGTGGCTGGGCTACGTCTCGGCATTCACCGAGTTGCTCGGCGGTCTGCTAATCCTTGTGGGATTCTTCACCCGCCCCGCGGCCGTTGCCATCTGCATCAACCTCTGCGTCGCCATCGCGAAGGTCCACCTGCATAACGGACTCTTGGGATCCCCCGATCGCCCGGGATTCGAATTCCCGCTGGCTGCAGCCACACTGGCCTTCGCCCTGATCTTCTTCGGCGCCGGCCCAATCTCGTTGGACCACGTTCTCCGCGGCGGCTCATCCAGGTAACCGCGATGGAACCAGCGGTCGCATGTGGGCCGTCGGCTGTCCGGCGGCCCAGATGTATCGGGCTGCCTTCCACTTCACCGCAACTTTCTTCCACCCCACGGGTTTATCGAACTTCCGATTTCATTCGCATGCTGTACCGTTCTTTACCCTTGGATTTGAATGTTGTTCTCGGTTCGAATTATGATGTGGGCTCCACCTAGGCACTTGCATCCAAAAGCTTTGGCGGCCGCATCCTAACCCCAAGGCCCGACCATTAGGAGGTTTCTCTTGAGAAAGGCTGCATTTCTCGTAACGCTCATTGCACCTTTTGTTCTCTGCATCTTCGCCTCCGCCCAACAGGGCGATGCCTACATTGGTGGCGGAACGCTGCTCTCCTCGTCCGCTTCCGCCCCTCTTATCCCGGGCACTAACTGCGGCTTAAATTCGAGCGGCAATGCGGTCTGCCCCGAAAAGGGAGGGACCTACCTCAACCTTGGCGCGGATGTCATTTTTAAGCGCCGCATCGGCGCCGCCTTCGACATCAACTGGAAGGCCAGCCAGGGAGCCTTTGGCGGACCCGGCGGTCAGCCTTACCGACCTCTTCTATTCACGTTCAACGGTGTCTTTCAGCCTCGCCTGAGCAAGAAAGCTGGCCTTGATCTGTTCGGCGGTATCGGATGGCAGAGCACTCGCTTCTACGGCTATCAACCGACCAGCAACTGCGTCTATTTCGGCGCCTGCTATACCAGTTCCAACCACTTCCTGGTCGATGTAGGCGCTGGTCTCCGCTACTACGTTTGGGGACACGTGTTCGTTCGCCCGGAAGTGCGCGTCTTCCACATCTTAAACAACGGTGACAACTTCACTTCCGACAACGTTTTCCGCGTCGGAGCCTCGATCGGATACACCATTGGTCCAGAGTAAGCGACCCGGGCCGATGCAAAGAGTTCTCAGTTCTCAGTTCCCAGTTCTCAGGAAAACAATCCTCGACCGGCTCTCGAAAGCCGCGGATCGCGGGCCGAGAACTCGTGCGCAATTTTCGTTGAGAACTGAGAACTGGCAACTGAGAACTGTTTTCCTGCGGCTCGCATGCGTTCTTGCAGCCCTAGTCCCCTTGGCCCCTGCCCAGCAGATTGATTTCGCTGTCGGCGGCAGCACGCTCTGGTCTACTAAGCCTCTGAGCGCTTCGCAGGCCTTCCTTCCTCCCGCAGAAAAAGGTGGGATTTACGCCGGTGCCAGCCTGCAATACCTCACGGAAAAGCGGCTGGGGATCAATATTGAGGGTGCGTTCCGGGCAAAGCAAGGCCTTTACAACGGCTACCAGTACTACCGCCCGGCTCTTTACGACGTCAATGCCGTATATGCCCACCCCATGGCCCCGAAAATTCGCGCCGACTTCATGGCGGGAGTGGGCGGCGAGACTCTGCTGTTCTATCAGCAAACCAACTGCATCTACTCCACCGGCTGCGGCAGCTACGTCAACGACACGCATTTCCTGGTGCATGCCGGTGTAGGAGTACGTTATTACGTGTGGAAGACATTCTTCGTGCGCCCCGAAGCCCATTACTATTTCATCCCCAACAATTTCCAATTCCATTCCGATCACGTCTTCCGCATCGGAGTTTCGATCGGGCGCACCTTCGGATCGAAGTAGAGCCATAACCAAAGAACCCGAGGGTGCCCCATCCTTGTCCCGTTTTGTGCGACAGGGTGGGGATTTTGACTTTCTCCCGCTTTGAATGGGCGCGGCTTGCAGCCGCAGAAGAAGGCTCCGGACGCAACAAAAAAGAGGCAGCGTCCTAAGACGCTGCCCTTTGGCTTTCGCAGATTGTCGAGTGGTTTACTTCATCGACATGCAGACTTCCGCTTCGTGTATTGCCTGATTGAGATGCTCGAGCGATTTCGCGCGATGGCCGTCGAAATCGTGCTCCGCGCTTTCCAGTTGATGCTTGGCGGCGCGCATCTGTTCCAGAGCTTCATCAATATGCGGATGCTGCTCCGGCGTTGCGACCGGAGCCGGGGCTGCTGGGACCGCGGCTACCGCAGGCACCGGCGTTGCTGGCGCTTTCGGACCGGTTGCCGCCGCGGAAAATGCGAGGGTAAATAGAAGTGTCGCCGTAATGAGCAGAGTCATGAACCCCAACTTCTTCATAGCTTCCTCCTCGTCCGAATTGCGGCTCGGACGCAGCCGACGATTTCCTGCGATGCCACGGATTTGCCCGCCCCAGTTTGAAGAGACCCCGACCGCGACTTGGCACAGTATAGCCGCATCGGCGAGCCACAGCCTGCGCAAATGGTTACTCGGAAGATGCCCCGTTTTTTGCGCGACGGTTACGCCACCAAAGGAAGGCGGCGATCAGCAACAGCGCCACCGCGGCGGCGAGATCCAAGCGCTTGATCTCGCGCTCCAGCCGATCCCAGTGACGCCCGAAGAAATATCCCACGCTGGAGATGACGCTTACCCACAGAGCCGCTCCCAAGAAATTGAAGAGAAGGAATCTTTTCCATGGCATGCGGAGAACGCCCGCCAGGGGGCCGGCAATGATACGCATCCCGAACACAAATCGCGCAAAGAATATGGTCAGCGATCCGTAGCGGGCGAAGAGGCGCTCTCCCCGCTCAACCACCGGCTTCTCGATGCGAAAGAATGATTGATAACGCTGCAGCAGCCGGCGTCCGCCGTAATATCCCAGCGCGAATCCCAGGTTGTCGCCCAGGGTCGCGCAAATCGTTGCGACCACGATGATGCCCGACAGTTGCAGATCGTGTTCCGAAAAAGCCAGAAAGCTGGCCAGCAGCAGAATCGTTTCTCCCGGAACGGGGATTCCGGCATTCTCCAGAAGCAACGCTCCGCCCACCGCCCAATAGCCATACTGAACGATGACGTTGCGCAAGAAGTCGAGAATGGAATGGCTCATCTGTTTTCGGAAAAACCACGTGTCAGCGAGCAGTGTTCGCTCGCTGATCCCTGGTCCCTGGCCCCTGAGCCCTTGGCCAGAAAATCAATCAACGCCCGATTAAACTCCTCCGCACACTCTTCATACGGCAAATGGCCCACTCCGTGAAACACGACCTTCTCCGCTCCAGGAAAATGCCGCGCCAGCGACTCCATCGACGAAAAGTAAACCGCCGGATCTTTGGTTCCCCACATCAGCATCGTCGGAATCGACGCCAGCGCCGGCAGCAACGCTTCTAACTCCCGCAAATCTGCGCTCCAGGTCCCGACAATGCTAAGCGCATGCTCAAACAATCCCGGCATTACTATTGGAGCCTTGTATCCTTCCAGACTATCCGACGGAATCTTCTTGGGGTCCGCGAACATGCGCCCGTGCCAGTAAGGATAAAGCGAGGGAACCCGTTCGAGCACCGCCCGCACCATCGCTGAACCGACGAAGGTTCCCGCAAACGGCGCCAGCCAGCGCCCGTGCGGCGAATAAGGATTCACCGGTGCAACCAGGATCAGCCTTCGAATGTGCGGCTTGCCTCTTTTCACGCACTCGGCCGCGGCCGACATTGCCACCGCACCACCGCGCGAGGTCCCCAGCAGATCGAACGAATCGAGTTTTAAGCCTTCCGCGAATTTCAGCAGCCGCAGGGCGGTAGCCCGCATCGAATGATCGGTCTTCGGACGCTCCGAAAATCCAGCTCCCAGCATGTCCGGCGCATAACAGGTTCGCAAAGGCGCCAGTGCGGGCAGAACGCAGCGCCACGAAAACGAATACCCCAGCAACCCATGCAGCAAGACGATGGGCGGCCCGGAGCCCGCGCGCAGATAGCGCATCCGGGCGCCATCCACGTCCATCCAGCACTCCTGCATGCCCTTTCCTAACGGCGGCGCGCCCGGAGTCGGAACGTCACGACCCTGACTCGCCGCCGCACTCTGCTCAAATTCTTCCTGCGTTAAGGACAACTCTTTCCCCTTCGATGCCTTCTATCTAAGTGAAACAACGCCTCTGTCGCTTCACTTTGGGGAGCTTCGGCTCCCCAGTTTTTTGCGATTTGCCCGCCGAAGGAAAGTCAAAATCCCCACCCTCGAAGATCGAAGCGAAGCGGCCACCGAGATTAGAGGGAATGCCCAGTTTATGCCGCCGCACTGCGTTTCCTCCCCAGCAACTTCTTCAGCACGCGAATTCCTTTGTCCACGTGCTTCTCTTCCATCAAAAACGGCGGCAGGAATCGCACCACGGTATCGTGGGTGCTGTTGAACAACACTCCCTCCGCCAATCCCTCATCTACAATCGGACGCGCTGGGATCTCCAACTGAATCCCTTGAATGAACCCCCGTCCCCGCACGCCAATCGCGGCGTTCCGCTTCGACACCAACTCTTTCAGCTTGTCTTGCAAGTACGCGCCGACTTTGTTTACGTTCTCCAGCAGCTTCTCTTCCTCCACAATCGACAGAAACTCCAGCGCTATCCGGCATGCCAGCGGGCCACCGCCAAATGTAGTCCCATGCTGCCCGGGCGAAATCGCCGTCGCAAATTCTTCCTTCGCGATAAACGCTCCCAACGGGAGGCCCGCGGCGATCGGCTTGGCAATGGCCACGATATCCGGAGTCACCCCAAAGCTCTGAAACGCAAAGATCGTCCCGGTCCTTCCCAGCCCGCACTGAATCTCGTCGAAGATCAGAGCCGCGCGATGCCGGTCCGCCAGCGCACGACACTCGCGTAGAAACTCCACCGAACATTCGTAGATTCCGCCCTCTCCGAAGATCGGCTCAAGCACGATCGCGCACGTGTTATCGTTCACCGCCGCGCGCAATCCCTCCACATCGTTCTGCTTTACGAACGTCACCTCTTCGAGCAGCGGCTCGAAGCCTTTGCGATGTTTGTCCTGTCCGGTCAGGGACAGCGCACCAAACGTTCGCCCGTGATACGAACCCTCAAGCGCCACCAGCCGGCACTTCGCATCTCCTCCGGCCCGATGTCCCGCGAGCCGCGCCAGCTTGATCGATCCCTCAATGGCCTCGGTCCCGCTGTTGGAGAAAAACGCGCGGGACAATCCAGAAGTGCTGCCGGTGAGCTTGCACAACTTCTCCGCCAGCGGCCCCTGATATTCGTGGTAGTAAAGGTTCGACACGTGGATCAGCTTCGCCGCCTGATCGCGAATCGCCTTCACAATTCGAGGATGTGCGTGCCCGAGCGCATTCACGCCGATCCCGGAAACAAAATCGAGGTACTTCTTGCCCTCGATGTCCCAGAGAAACACGCCCTTCCCGCGCGCCAGCACCACGGGATACCGGCTATAGGTCTGCAGCAGATACTGCCGCTCGAGTTCAGCGATCTGTTCAAAGGTTTTCATAAGAAGGTTTGATTTTACCGGAATGCGCTGTGGACCTGAGCGCTAGATCCGGAAGTATCCCAAAAAGGCCTTTAGTGCAAGAGCGGCGCTTTAGCGCCGCGTCAGATCCAATTGGCACGCGGGCTTTAGCCCTGAGGGAATCACCTCGGGTCTAGCAACCCGATTGCTGAGACTAGTCTAGTTGGTTGAAAACGGGCGAAGGTCCATTGTCACTCCGTTCTTTCATCTACTGTGATGCGCACGGATAAATGAAGTGTGGGTAGTGCACATCATCCCGGCGAATGTCTCGATTTTTGCCAGTCACCACGCCCAACTCAAGGGTAGCTTTGTCAGATTTGTTCGGACTGATCGTAAGCCGGTAAGGACCGGCGATACCTTCGTATAGATCTCCAAGAAATTTCTCCAGGAGTGGTCGCTGGCCTGGGAATTTAAGGGCTTCTACCTGATGATACGAGACAAAATATCCCGTTGCGTGGCTAATCGTATCTACCTGCTCGCGGAGAACGTTCGCGGGCAGGGGCTTATTCAGATCGAATCCTGACGGAAGCTTGTTCCGCAGCGGGTCAGCAAAACTCAGACCGTAAAAACGTAATCGATTTCGTAGGATCAGCTCCTCGATCTGGTCCGCAGTTGCTTTGCTCCCCACATCGTCGGGATGCCCGAACATCAAAATCGCATCTCCGAAGCTCGGAGGATCGAAACGGTTGGCCGCTGTAAGCAGAGCATCGTAGATTCTTTCATTCGCATCGGTCACTGGCCGCGAAGAACCGATCTCTCTGAGTTGTGCCTGCATATCTCCAAGAGGGAGTAATGGTGCAGCTGGAGTATCAACACCAACGACCAAGAGGACAAACCTATCAAGGGCACGTGCATTCTCGATCAAGCTGACAGCCATATCCGTCTCTAACTTCCACTCTTCTTGCGAGACTCTCTTGCTCGCATCTAGGATCAGAGCAACTCGCCTGCTGCCGGTGTCGATAGCAAGGTTCTTCACCGTTCTGGGCGAACCTCCGACTTTAATATTCAAGTCCTTGGCGGTTAGATCCTTGACCAGTTCAACAGTTCCGTCCGCAGCCACGAAACGGGAAACAACAAGTGGTATGTCGCACGAACCTTCCTGCGCTAACAGTTGCGCATGGCTTGTGACGAGCAATGTGACCCAAAATGCCAGCAAAAGCTTGGGAATTCGCACGGCACCTCCCTAGCGCGGAAATGTTACCCAACCCCCATTCTTCAGTCAAAGACCAACCGTTTTCCGTCCATTTCGTTAAACAGGAGATAGCACTCGCCATCCACTCAATACAACGGCGCCTCGCCCTCGGGACGAGTCTTCCACCGGCGGTGCACCCACAACCATTGCTCCGGATACTGCCTCACATACTCCTCGATCACGTTGTTGAACTTCTGCGTATTCGCAACGATGTCGGCTTCCAGATCGCCGGTGCGCACCAGTTCAATCGGCGGGTCAAACCGCAACCGGTATTTTCCGAGCGCTTCGTCCCAGATCGTGAAGCCGGGAACGACCGCTGCATCCGTTCGCAGCGCCATGCGCGCCAGTCCACTGGCGGTGCACGCCGGAATGCCGAAGAAGTCCACGAATACGCCCTGGGGCGGAGTCATATTCGTGTCCATCAATATTCCAACGGTCTCACCCGCCCTCATCGCCGCCAGCAACCCGCGCACGAAGTCGTCTTTCGGCACTACCTTGTTGCCGTGCATCGTGCGGTAACTCTGCAACAGACGATCAAGATAGGGATTGTCCATCGGACGCATCACCACATGCAGCCAGTGGCCATGCAGCGAGTGCGCGAAGGCAGAGAGTTCCCAGCCTCCGAAGTGCGCAGTAAGAAACAGCACGCCTCTGCCGCGCGCGTAGGCGCGCTCGTAGTTCTCCAGCCCGTCATACACCACGACGTCGTCTACATTTTGTGCGGTGTATCGGGGAAACTGGCACAACTCGGCGAGCTGCCGTCCGAGCGAGGTGAAAACTCCAAGCAAGATCCGGCGCCGTTCATTCAGGCTCTTCTCTGGGAAGACCATCTCCAGGTTGCGCATTCCCACCTGTCGCAGCCGGAAATGCAGTAGATAGACAAGCTGCGCGATCCCAATCGCGAATGCGCGCGCCAGCGGTCGCGGCAATACGCCCATGATTTTCAGAAACGGCCAGGCTGCCGCGTATTCCAGTTTCCGCCGCATCAGGGAAGGCTCACTTTATCACGCTGGACCTCCACCATTCAGCATCGCGGTCTATGTAACCTTGGTATTCCCGTTTACGACATCGGAGCTTGCGGCCGACGCACGGTCCCTCACGGCGGCTTCGCCGCCACTCAGGATGACATCACGTACCTAAGTTGCATGAGACCGAAGGATGTGAGAATCGGTCTCCTGAATGTTCTGGAAGGAGTGGTTTTGGAAGGTCCGCCTTATCCCAGCAATTCCGAATCATGCCGCTGAAACAAAGCTGAGAGGGACGCTGGAGACCGATCCGTCATAGCATGAATCTCCTGGATCAACGCATACACGTTCGAGGTCATGACTAGCAGATAGCGCACCAATCCAGGCCCTGGATTCCAGTACGTATGCGGAGTCCCGCGCGGCACAAATACCGCGGACCCCGCCTTCGCCTCCACGACGTCTTCCCCGCGACGGACGCACAGCGTCCCTTCGAGCACATACCAAGCCTCATCATCATTCCGATGAAGATGCAGGGGCGCGATCCACCGCGGCGGACCCGGCGGTCCGCCCGCGTCTTTCCACTCCGCGATCACAAAATCAGAGCCAAGCTGACCAAGCACCGATCCAGCCAGGCCGGGAGCAACAATCGGAGAATTCATGATGGGCCTGGAGAGGTCATCCGCATTCAGCCCGTCCAACCTTAGACGCAACTTTTTGTTGGCTGAATGCCAAGTGCTGATTGCTGAATACGGTTTTACTTCGCTGCCACCTGCGCCCACTTCGCCAGCGTGCTTAAGAACCCATTCGCCGGCGCTGGTGGCTCGACTTCACCTGTCAACGCCGCTTTGAACGTCACCATGTGCCCGTAGAATTCGCGGGTGCTGTCCTTGTCCTGCTTCATCACCGCGCCGTTCAAAGTGGCTCCGGCAAACACGCCGCGAGCTCGCGAGTAAGTCAACACCTGCGCACGCATCGTCCAGTCGGTGTTGCCTTCCGCGTGCCGGCCCACGGGTCCCGCGGCCACAGAAGCGTCGGCTCCCAAAGCGAACTGGCTCGACAGCAAACGCTGCATGCCGTCGTTGTTCATGATCAGCATCACCAGGTCAACGGCCTGTCCCCCGATCTGGAATCCGAAACTGCCGCCCTCGACCAGAAAAAATGCGGGCGCGCTCCAACCCTTCGGCGTGCGGCAGCTCGCCACTCCACGCCCGTACTTTGCACCTACGATAAAGCCGCCCTTCAGCATCGATGGAACCACCGCAACGCACTCGGCGTGTCCAAGAATCTCCTC
Organism: Candidatus Sulfotelmatobacter sp.; assembly: GCA_035568275.1. Classification (GTDB taxonomy): domain Bacteria; phylum Acidobacteriota; class Terriglobia; order Terriglobales; family Acidobacteriaceae; genus Sulfotelmatobacter. Next base: position 11,723 of record DATMOO010000033.1, on the reverse strand, counting down.
CGGAACACCGGAATCCGGCGCCGACTGAATTTCATTCAGAACCTCTGCTGCCGCCTGCACGCGGTCTGTTGCCTTGGACTCTTTTGGTTCATCCGCGGCAAACGTCAAGGAAGAAAGGGACATCACAACTGCCAACATCCATAATCTTTTCATATGCCTCACCACACGAATGACTGGGATCCTATTCCTTCGATTCTAAATGATGATGCCGAAGTTGCACGGTGGATCAGCAGTGAGGACTCTTGGGAATTACGTCTGAGGCGGGCAAAAAAATGCGGGGCTGAAAGCAGTGACCCTAATCGCCACTCTCAACCCCGTCTCCCAGGTTCTGTGGTAGGTGAAGCGAGTATGCGGCAGGTGGCCGAAGGCGGCAAGATTACGAAGGTAAGTGCCCTACAGATTACGCAAGCTTCAGGCTAAAACGAGCAATGAGCAATGCCCAAGGAGCGAACTGGTTTGAACGCTCACGGCTCATTGCTCATCGCTCACTGCTCTCTGTTTATTTCGCTGTAACCAGAGAATGCGTAATCGCGTGCACCGACAGCGCGATGCGGTTCTGTACGCCCACCTTGCGCATCAACTTGGCGACGTGAGCTTTCACCGTGCGCTCTTCAATCCCGAGTTGTCCGCCAATTTCTTTGTTCGAGCGGCCCGCCACCAGCATCTCGAGAACTTCCTTCTCGCGATCGGTGAACGTGACTCGTCCCGCCGGGAAGATTCGCCCCGGCGCCGATGACACGCGCTCGATGAACATCGAAAGCACACGGCGTGGAGCCCAGACCGACCCTTGATGCACAATGCGGATCGCCTGCGCGAACTCCGATGGCGGAGCAGCCTCATCGACGTAACCCTTCGCTCCGGAAGCAATCGCCTTGAGAATGGTTTCCTCGTCGATGCCCGATCCGGTCACGATGATCTTGAGATCCGGACGCGTAGCCTTCAGGCTGGCCATCACGTCGAACAGGTTTTGCCCGGAACGGTTCCCGAGCAGGATGAGGTCGATGCCTTGCAGCAGGCTGATCTCGGGCAGGCCCGCGGAGACGAGTTCGAACTCCGGTTCTGAGTCGAACAATGCGCGGAACCCGACAAAGCGTAATGGATCGCTTTCCACCACCGCGATTCGGATGACTGGTTTCTTGGCGACTGCTGCTTTCATAGTTTTCCCTGTGGGCCTAAATTCTTATACCCAGCATAGTAATAATTCGTCACAATGCAAAGAGAAGGTGACCGAAGGGAAATTACGGGAGTAACATGAATTGCGAGCTCAATTTCCGCCTTGGAGGCTCGGAGACGCCGAAGAAGCCACTTTCCCATGATTCCTCTCGGCGTCTCTGTGCAGCCGTGGTGAAATTATTGGAAACCATCCAACGGAGCCAGAATGAACCGTCCTGCACTGATTCTCTCTGCTTTCGTACTCACATTTGCCGCCTCAGCCTTCGCGCAACAATCCGAACCCGCGCCACCTTTGACCGCGCCCGAATCTGGTTATACCCCGAAATACAAGGGCGATCCCGCGAAGTCTGAGTCGGAATTCGTGGCAATCGCGTACATGCGCGGTGTTATCCGCGCACAGAAGGCGTTCAACAAGCAGTACGGACATTACGCCACCGCGCTCACTGAACTCGTCCATTCTGGAAGCTTTACCAAGCGCATGGTCGACCCTAACCGCGGCGATTACACGGTAGGCTTCAAGGGAAAGAAAGACAGCTACATTCTCACGATGATGCCGAAGGCTCTCGACGCAACACATCGCTCCTTCTACGCAGAAGACGATGGCAAGATTCACGCGGATGACTCCAAGCCAGCGGATGGGGACTCACCAGTCGTAAGGTAAAACACATCTTCGAGTTGCCTGAGTTCTCCGCGTTCTCCGCGGCTTTTCTCAGCGTCCTCGGCGTTTAAAAGCTCTTACCGCGGAGAACGCTGAGGAACCCGCAGAGCACGCAGAGTCAGGCGTACACGCGAGTAAGGCTCGTCGAGCAATGAGCCATGAGCAATAAGCGCCCGGTCATCACGTTCAAGTCTTCGCTCCGGTTCCACTTCTTACCGGTGAACCGCGCCTCCACCGTGGAACTCTGCCATGCCGCCGCCGTGCATACCGCCGTTCATGCCGTAGCCACCGTGATAGGCGGTCACTGCATGATTGCGCAATCCATGTCCGATGGCAACCGGACGGTTCCCATCAAAGTGGTGAACGCCGCTGCCAATCACCAAGGGCGCTCTCCACGCGACCAGCGGTGAGTAGAATCCCCATCCAAACGGGCTATAGAAGAATCCATCGCCTGGCAGGAACGTGAAGCCGCTGAACCAAGGGTCCCAGTACCAACCCGGACCCCACCATCCCGGTCCATACCATCCGTTGGCGTAATACATCTGCGCCGCATTGACGTTGGCGTCCGACAGGTATTCCGAACGTAAGCTGCTCCAGCGGTAGAGATCGTCGCTCTTTGTCACCTGATCTTTGTTGAAGCTTCTCGCCTTAAGCTTCGGGCTGTTGAGCGCGAATTCATGATTCTTCTTCACCGTGATGTCATGTTCGTCGGCCCGAACCACGGCCTTACCGTCAAACACACGCACCTCGCCGTTGGTCGCATCGAAGTCGTACAAACCAGTTTTCATCAGCCGCGTGTCGGCTCCGGGCTGGCTGATGCGAAGGTAGTTCTCGTGATAAAGCTCATCCACTTCCACCATGGCCTCGCCGCTCCGAATCGCCATTTCCGTATTCGTCAGCGAGTTCGAAATCATCTTTACCGAGCTATTGCTGCCCAACCGCAAGTACACTCCCGGCACGAGCAAGATTTCAGCCTTGCCATTGCCCGTCTCCAGAACCTGCCCGTTCTGCAGGTCGGTGTTTCCCACCGCGTGCGAATCGAGCGTCTGGTCTCCGATCGACGCCTGGCCTTCCACATAATTCAGAGTGCCTGGCATTGCGGTATGTCGGTTATCGTTAGTTGAACCCCACATCTGCATGCCCAGAAGCGCCGCCAGAAAGCAGCTTTCGATTACCGTGCCACATTTCCCCAACCTCATGCGCCACCTCCTTCCCTCCCAATTCGTTTGATGAGCGCTTCCGAAGTGGAGATGCAAGGATAACCTATTGATACTAAATGGTTTAATGTATCTAGGTGGGGATGAGCCCTGAGCCAACAAGCAAACTGGATTGGGTCATCGCTTGCTGCTCATCGGCCCTACTCGCTTTCCGCAGATTCCGCGATGGCTTCCAGTTGCACGCTTTTTCGATCTCCCTCGGAGACCCGCAGCGCGCTGCCCTGTCGTTCGTACAGTTTGAGAAAGTCGGGATTGTAATAGGCTTCGCCGTCCACGGCCTCCCATGCCAGAAGCGTGTAGTCTCCAGGACGAAGCCCGCGCAGGCTGAATCTACCAGTCTGATCGGCGACGGTCTTACAGTAATGATCGATGCGTGAGCGCATCCGCGATTCCGGGACCGCGACGACCACGGCATTGGCAACCGGCTCGCCTTTGCGATCGACTGCGACACCCTCGACCACTCCTCCGTTTGCGCTGATCACCAAGTCCAGTGTGACCGTACCGCCATCGACCGTGATTCCGGACTCATTGACGTCGCGGCCGCCGGCTGCCACCGATTTCACGAACCAGCCTTCGTTGGCCGTCGTATCGCCCATCACCTGCACGTAATAGGAGCCGGCTGGAACGTCCGTCCATTGGAAGCTTCCGCCGGGAGCGACGTGCGCCAGGTTGGAGAAGCTTTCGCGGCCGGCCAGCATGCCTTCGTCCTGCTCGCTGTCGACAGATTGCAGAGCAAGAAAGACTCGGTCGGGATCGAAGCGCCCTGCCCCATTCCGCGCTTCCACCCGCATGCGTCCCTGCAGGGTGGTTCCCGGCTGCGGCGACAGTCGCAGACCCTCGACATTCGTGGATCCGACCTGCAGCGATTGGCGGGCGGTCATCGGCACGGGCGATCCTTCGATCGACGCGAGGATCGTGTAACTGCCGGGCGAGACATCGTGGATGACGAAGCTGCCGTCCTTGTGCATCTCGGCTCCGTTCAGCACCAGGCTGAAATCACGCGACTGCAGCATGATGGTTGCGGATGCCCGCGGCGGCACATTCACCACTGATCCACGGATGCTTAGACTTGGACTCGGAGTCAGCGTGAAATTCGCGGGGAACTCATCGCCGGGATGCAACGGAATCGGCGTGGCCTGGCTACGATCTGCCGTGCCGGGATAATACGTCGTTTGATAGGTCGTCGACGCCGAAGGGTCTGCCTTAGCGTTTCGCGCATCGGCCGTTCCTGCGTTTGCGATCAGGCTTTTGAAATCGGGTGGGGGACTGACAGAAATGTAGACGTTCCCCGCGGGCAAATTCGCGATGCGGTATTCGCCAAGATCGTTGGTGCGCTCGGCTCCAGCCTGCTCCCAATGCTTGTGTCCTGCGATGAAAGTCTGATGCAGCGCAGTGGCTTCGGCGTTGGGCAGCGGATCGCCGTCTTCGTCGGTCACGCGGCCGCGGATGACGGCGGCCGCTTGCAGGCGGAGATGCAAATCCTTCAGTTCCTGGCCAGCAGTAAGAGTGAGAATCCTGCCATCGGTGCGGCCGCGTTGTTTATCAGTATCGAGAAACCCGCTGCGTTCAGCGAACAGGTGATAGCGGCCGGGCGTGATGCTCTCAATGCGGAATGCGCCGTCGGGACCGGTGAGCGTGGTGTAATTCCCGCCTTGCGCTTGATTGTCAGCGATCAACTCGATCAGGGCCTTCTTCACGGGCTGGCTGTCGGGATCGCGGGTGACCATGCCTTCGATGGTCGCGCGCGATTTACTGGCATCTTGCGCGAGCATGGTCGTACTCACGAACAAGCTCAACAGGAGTGCGGGTGCCAGCTTCATGAGGTCAACCGGGGAGGCTGGGAGAGATTCGTCCCTCTCATTTTATCGTGCGTTGCTGCGGAACCCAAGCGTTAAAAGACGCGCGGGATACGGTTTTTCGGTTCGCCGTGGTTCGGTCGCCGCGAAAAGCATTCACCACGAAGGGCACGATAGTTCACGAAGGAAAACTTTGGGCTCTCTGGCTCAGTTACGGGCAAAATCTTGAAGAGTCGGGGCTTCAGTGCTTCTGAGATTTGAAAACGAACTCACTACAGAGAACACAGAGGGCAATAGAGGATCGCTTCGCCGGGTGGTGAATTGCTGATCATGAGGCGGATTTGTAGGAAGGAAAATCTCCGCACAGGCTAGGTGAACATTGGGCTCATCCGCAGGCGGAAATTTCGTCGGCAGCGCCCGATTGCTTCCTCTCGCAAGAACTTGCGACTGGGGCAAAGTCAAAATCCCCGCCCTGCCTCGCAAAAAGCGCGACACAAGGTCGGGGCACCCTCGCTCTTTTTGAAAAGGTTCTTCAGATCTTTTTTGTCACCACCAGACGCCGTGCCTGCCGGAAACGGAGAATCCTGGATCCCCCGGGGCCGAGAAGGTTGGCCGACAATACGCGAGTCAGGAGTTGAAGTTTGAACTTTCAAAGACCTTAACTGTAACTGTATTTAGCGCCGAGAGTCCGGGGGCACCAGGTTGTTCGCGCGATAGTAGACTACAAGCTGGCCATAGTGTTCGCCGCTGTGCTCGATGGCGAACGCCCAGATGGTGGAGTTGTGGGCCATGCGGTTGCCGAAAAATTTCGTTGTATGGTCCAGACCCGCGTCGCCCTGCTGTTGAATCACTTGCGCTCCGTCGGCGACGGCCTCCCGCACAAACTTCACGACGTCGGCCTTGCTCTTGAAAGCGTCACGCGTGGGATTGTCGCCCTCGCCGAAGTCAGGGCCCATGTTTGATCCGGAAATCCTCCGTATCAGGACGAAATCCAGTGCGGCGGCGTGTAGAAGATTCAGCGCAAAAGTGCGCTCGTCCTTCTGGAGTTTGAAGTCGTATTTATCTTCCGGAAAATCCTTTGCCATCGCCACAAGTTTATTGCCAATCTCGTTCCACCGGTCCAACATCTCATCGCATCGAGAGCGGGCCGGGCTCGGAGCTTGATTCTGCGTTTGGGCCTGACCGTGAAGACTCATTCCAACTGCAGCCAGCAGAGTGACTGCAACCAGCGCCAGCGAAGAACGTTTCATGGTGGAGTACTCCTTGTGTTGATCCGTTTTCCGGAAATTCCGTGGGGGTTAGACGTGGCGCTAGTCCCAACGTCTGAGCAAATTTCGGATCAAAGCAACAGACTTGGATGTAGCGGGAAAGACTCATCCCACCTTCGGATGGCATCCGAGCCCCGGGCAAACCGGAAGTCCACGGCTGCGTTCTCGGTAATGACTTAAGATTCAAACCTACCCGGCAGCGCGATATTCTTGCGTTATTGCGAACTCCAGGCCATCTGGACGTGTACGGGAATCTCGTTTTTTACTGGGAGGGGTCAGGAGCGAAGGCGGATCAATCTTGAAATCGGTCAGGGTGGCGGGAATGGTTCCCGTGGTTCGTGTTTCATCTCCCTGCCTCACGACCTCGAAAGCGACATGCTGGTAATTAGCTTTCTGGCCGGCGAACTGAACTTCTAAATCGGCCTGGATGGTTGCCGACGCGGAGGCCGACTCTGGCAATCGCGTGCGGACGGTGACCATGGGGAATTCCGCTCCGCGCGTGACCTGGATCATGTGCAGGTCGCGGTTGCTGTCGCCGGAATCGAAGGTCTTGACGGGGACTGCAATGAGGAAGTCGCATTGCCCGTCGTGGCAAACGCCTTTGCCGCGGGCGGCGTGGCTCACGCCGTCGGTTTGTTGTAGAGGATGAGAGACGTAGTAGGTCAGGGTGCTCTCCTTGAGGATCCATTGGTGGTCCGCGGCGAAAAGGCAGGGGAGGGCCAGCAGCAGAAACAGCGGTAGGAATTTCTTCTTCATGGATTCTCCAACCTCGACTTGAATCGAGCTGGACAATAGTGCAGCCTCAAAGGCTCCAGCAGTGACGATCGCGACCGGGCCGTGTGCAGCGGCGATGCCATGGACTTTTTCTCCGTTGCTTTTCTGGCTGTACGCCATGGCGCCCAAAATCGGGGTCAGAATCATGCCCGGACCGTGAATCCAGGCTAGGACTTTGTGCACGCCGATGGGACCCCGCGTCTCGGTGCCCGCTATTCTTGGAGCGCGGATGGCGTAGTAGGCAGTGATGCCATACAGGTCGCCGGTAACCGCACCCAGAGCGAGATGCACATCGCGGGTGGCCGTGCTGGTGCTCTTGCCGCCGGCGTTCACCGAGGTGATCAGCGTGGCCAGTAGAGGAACGGTCGTGATCAATCCGAAGCGCTGGTGCATCTTCAGCATGTGAGTGCGCTTATCGAGCAAGGCCTGTTGGGCGGCGTTGCTTTGCGTCTCGGTCTTGGAAAAGCCCAAGTCTTCGAGCGAGGGCTCGGTCTTGTTGGGAGACGGGGCATTCGGCAGGGTCTCGGACGGCGTCTGCTGCGCCGGACCAGCGCTTAGAGTTAGAGGAAGTGTTTGCTGGCTTCCGGCGGTTAGAGTAACTTTCGCGACGGCGGCGCCGTCTCCGTCCGCTGTGGCCGAGATTTCGTACTCTCCCGCGGCGAGGTTGGGGACCGTGTAGAGCCCAGCAAGATCGGTCTGCGTCTCGGCCGACTGACCGGTAGACGAATTCCTAATCGTGACTTTGGCGTTAGCGACAACCTGGCCAGACGCGTTCGTGATCGTGCCGGAGAGTGTAGCCTGCGGGTCTTGCGCGTGGAGTAAATCCGCAGTGAGTACAAAAATCAGTACAACCCCAAAGAAGAGCTGCGTCATTTTCGGGTTCATCGGAGGGTTTCCCTCTGCCAACATCGAGACCGCAAGAGACCGCAAGAGATTGTTTTGTGCAAAAGATGCAGCCGTCAAGATAAGGGATGTCTCGACAGTTACGCTGTCGCTGGACCGGCCATGATATTTCAGAAGCGCAACGCGGCAGCTTGCTGCTGTTGAAAAATCCCTGATTGCATCAACGGACAACGGGCGTGGATGAACTGATTGCAAACCGAAACGCTATTCCCGGTACGCCTCTTTCATGAAGCGGCGGGCCTGATCGGCCTGTCCACTATCTGCGCGGCCGGTCAGGACCGCTGCGTAAGCTTTCATCGCCAGGTCACGTTTCTGGAGGAGGTCGTACATTTCTCCGGCCGCAAGATTGGCTTTCTGACGAATATCGGGATCGGGGTTGGGGGCTTCATTGACCAGTTCGTAGGCGGCTGCGGCCCCGTCAAAGTCTTTCTTGCTTCGCATTAACTCGCCCAAACCCCATGCAGCCAGTTCGTAGTGAAGCTTGCCGTACTGCCCTTCCCGGCCTTTTTGCCAAACTCTCCGATACTCCGCCTCAGCTTCATTGAGTCGCCCCGCGGAGCGCTCAAGGTTGGCGACTTCGGTCGGGAACAGATGGTTGCCAGGATACTTCGCGGTCAACTCCTGCATGTATCCGATTGCCTCGTCGTAGTGGTGCTCTCGGCGAAGGAACAGGGAGATGATCACTTTAGCGTCTGTGGAGTTCTCGCCACTGCCCTTGGCTACTTCGCGCAGGTAGCTTAGGCCCTTATCTCTCGATCCGTTCAGCCCGGCCAGGGCCGCAGCGACCTTCAGGCTCCAAGGCAGGTTGCCCGCAACGTAGTTGTGGGTGCCGACCACCATCTTGGCATCAGAAAAGGAGGGATCGAGTTCGAGCACGCGCTCGTGATCGTGGCGCGCGCCCACAGCATTGCGCAACGCCGAGAACCAGGCGCGTTCGACGAGTCCGGTGTAAACCGCAAACTCGGCACGTGTAACGCCGCGGCAGTAAAGCGCATTGACGTCCGCTGGATTGGCCTTGAGGCGCTTGTCCTCTAGGCTCAAGGCGCGATGCGTCAGCTCTTTGATGCGATCCTTGATCTTGCCATCCGTGGGACGGGGGGCGTGTCCAATAAAACTATCGTTCGTGTAATCCCCGGTGTTCATCGCACCCGTCTCGTAGAGATCGCGCATGAGAACCACTGTCAGGAGATGATTCACCGAGAACGCGTCGTCGGGATGCTTGGCAACAATCTTCTCAAGCTCCTGAGTCGCCCGGACATAGTCCATGTTGTAGAAGTGATCGAATGCCACCTCTGTTTCAGGATCGTGCGGCGCGCCGTGAGTGGACTCGGGGTCAGGTGTCGTTTGCGCCTTGGCAAACGGGCCGTTAGTCATGAGAAAAACGAGGAGCGTAATGTGGCGAGCATACAGCGGGAGATTCATGCGCAGACTCTGCTTGAGGATCCACAAACCCGGTTTGCCTAGTCTAAACGAAGCGTGCGCGTTCGGGCCCATCTGAGCCGCAGCCAGGCCCGCAATTCTGCCGGAATCAAGAGCCTCATCTCCGTGCCGTGTCCGCTACTCCCAACCCGGCGAAAAGCGCTCTTATACCCTCATCAGCCACAGAACTGAAGGTAGCGGAAGCACTCGTTCAATCGCTTGCGACCCGGTTCGCCGAATGGAGCTCGGGGGACCGTGCGGGCGCGGCCAAGGCCGAGGCGAAGGACTTGGGGGCCTTGGGATTGAGAACTTCCGCTATCGTTCAGTATTTTTTTTGTGCATTCTTGAGTCCCAAGGCTTTCGTAACTGACGCAAGTTTACGCAGTTAGCCACGTAAGAATTGCTTGCAGCGCGATCGGTGCGAAAAGCCCTCGATTCATAAACTATTATTTTTCAGCATCTTGCATCCGCAACGTTTTGGTGCTTGGAGTGCGATCTAAGGTTTTTTCGGGTAGGTCCCGATTTATGGCAGAGGTAGCACAAGGAACGCAAGCAGAGTTTTGGCGCCCACCAACTCTAAATGAGGAAATCGCGGTTCGCGATCCCCATCCGGCGATGGCGGAAGCCTGTCCCCGGTGCGGGACCGAGTTCCTGCTGGGCTCGAACTTCTGTCACTCCTGTGGCGGTCGACGCCCGCCCGCGATTAGCTCCTCCGCCCGGGCCGATGCGGCAGCTCTAGCCGGGTTATGGGAGCGCGCCATTCACCGGATTCAAGCCGGCATTGCTGGAGTTCCTTGGAGCAAGATTTCGTTCCCTTCCGGGATGCGTCGTTTGCACTTTCACGAGATCAAGAGTGGCTTAGGCCTCTCGACCGCTTCGCTGATCGCCTTCGTGATCGGTCTGTCTTGCGTGGCGGGAGCCCTGCTGGCCGGCTTATACAGCGTCAAGACTTGGAACGATTTTCAGGCAATTCAGTATTACCGGGCGGAATGGCTCTTGGCGGCCACCGCTTCCTTCGTGGCCGGAATCCTTTTGAAGAAGCCCTCCCGGGATTAAGTAGATTCTCCGCCGCTGCCAGCAGCACGCCGCTGCAGGCTCATCCGATAGAGATGGTGTACCGGCCCAATTCCCTTACCTAACGGCTGGCCATTGGAAATTGCGGCGGTCACATAGGTCTTCGCCAGGAGAGTAGCCTCAGCCAGCCCTCGATCCAAGGCCAGGTGGCATGTCATCGCAGTGGCAAAAGCGCAACCCGTTCCGTGCGTGGACTTGGAGCGCTGGCGCTCGGCCTTGAAAACTTCCTGTTCGATCCCACGTTTCGTGGTGAAGCTCAACAGATCCGTCGCCTTTTCGAGGTGCCCTCCAGTCACAACCACGGCGGACGCCCCCATCTCGTGCAACTTCGCGGCGGCGGCTTTCATTTCTTCCAATTCTTCTACTCTCTTCATTCCCGTAATCACTGCCGCTTCATCGACATTCGGAGTTAGCACAGCCGCCAACGGAATCAGGCGCTCGATCAAAATCCGCGTTCCGGCTGCATCGAGCAGGTCGGCTCCGGACGACGATTTAAGGATGGGATCCAGAACGATATTGGGCAGCCGACCCTTGTCGGATCCAATTGGATTAAGGAAGTCCGCAACAGCCTTGGCGACTTTTCCCGTCCCCAGCATGCCGATGTGGACGGCGGCGATTTCCAGATCGGCGACTAGCTCCTGAAGCGTATTTGTGACCAGCGTCGGATCGAGCGCCTCCACTCGCTTCACTCCTGAGGTCGACTGAACCGTCATGGCGGTAATGCAAGACACGCCATAGCAGCCGTGGGCCGCGATGGTCTTGATGTCGGCAGTGATGCCGGCTCCGGACGAAGGGTCAAATCCAGCGATCGTGAGTACCACGGGTGGTTTTTCGGCCATGGCCTTCCGGTCTCGAAAGCTCCTCTGCTGCGCAGACTTTGGCACAGAATCTCACATCGGCAAGTTCTCGGAATTGACTTTATTCATCCAGCGGGAGAAAAATTCTTTGGGTTCAATCGAGGGGTACTCGCCGTAAATACATGATTCCATGTAAGTTGCTCGATTGCTTCTCGTAATTCATTGATTCCATTCGGCTTGTAAATTCTACCCTCCGACGTCGTTCGTGCTATTTGCTGATTGGTAAATGCGTAACCTTTCTGAAATAAAGACGTTTGCCCGCATCCCTATAAATTTCCAACATGTTACGTAAGACTTCTATTACTAGGAGATCACTGTTGGACGTGTCCTTTCGCCTTGACACACCGTTTGGCAGGCCGATAGCATCTACGAACTGCAGGCAAGACCAGCCTTAGGCCAAGGGCACTTTTGAGTATGCGAGGAGAACTGAATGCGAAGACGTTTAGCTCATGGACTGGCGATCGCTTTTCTGATCGTCGGCCTGGGAGCGGCTCAGGGACCGAACATCTCGGAGGCGAAACCGGCTCCAGTTAGTTCTGTTCAAGCGAAGTCCGAAGTCCGCAAACAGGTCGACAAGACCAAAC
>DATMOO010000032.1:0-4842 GCA_035568275.1 Candidatus Sulfotelmatobacter sp. | reverse complement strand
TGCCGCACAAGGTGTAGGTAGAAACATGACTACTTCATCTTCCCCAATTGTCTTCATCGTGGATGACGAAGAGGACATGCGCCTTGCGATGCAGCGCATTCTGAAGACGGTCAACTTGCGAGCAGAATTGTTCGCCACAGCACAGGATTTTCTGCAGAGACATATTCCAGATGTTCCGAGTTGCCTGGTATTGGATGTGCGCCTTCCTGGCATGGGTGGACTAGAGGTCCAGCAGAAGCTGATTGAAGCGGGGATCAATATCCCCATCATTTTCATCACTGCGCACGGTGATATTCCCATGACCGTAAAGGCCATGAAGTCGGGTGCCTTTGAGTTCCTGACGAAACCTTTCCGGCATCAGGAGTTTCTGGAGGCGATTCAGCAGGCATTGCAGCGCGACCAACTGTCGCGCCGACAGCGGAACGCGATGGCCGAATTGCAGGAAAGGTACAAAGGCCTGACTGCGCGCGAGCGTAAAGTGATGGACCTCGTAGTTTCTGGTATGCAGACTAAGCAGATCGCCTCGGTGCTCGGGACGAGCGAAATTACCGCCGCCGTCCATCGCGGGCGTGTGATGCATAAGATGCAGGCGGGTTCTCCCGCTGAATTGGGCAGCATGGCGGAAAGACTGAAACCTTCTGCAAACAGATAAGACTTGTACCACCACCGCAGCACCATCTCCTCTAGGCGCGAAATTCTGCTCTCGCGGCGATACGTATCCGCATATATAACCGGACTATATGAAATCATAATTGCGTTTTTTGAAGGCGGAGATAGATTCGTATCAGATATGAGCAGCGTCAAGAGAACGAACCTGGTTGCCGTCGTCGACGACGATGACTTGCTCCGGGACGCACTACGGCGCCTGCTCAAAGCCTCCGGGTTGGGGGCAATCTCATTCGAATCGGCCGAGGATTTACTGAACTCCGGCCGACTTTCGGAGATTGCCTGCCTGATCGCCGACGTTCGCATGCCCGGCATGTCCGGTCTTGAGCTGCAAGCTAGGCTTAAAACTGTACGATGCGCGATCCCGATCATCTTCATTACGGCCCATGGCGACGCCAAGATGCGGATTCAAGCAATGCGCGACGGGGCAGTGGAGTTCTTGACTAAACCTTTCGACAACGCAGTCTTAATAGAGATGGTCCAATCCGCGCTGGAGGATTAGCTCGCGAAGGCTTTGGGAGTCGAACGAATGAAAGTGGTTGATCAAGACCGCAGGGGCCGCCGATTTGAGCAGATCATTGGCAGCAGCTCGGCGTTAAAAGTCGTCTTGGAGCAAGTGGAGCGCGTTGCAGCGGCGGATACGACGGTGCTCGTTCACGGAGAAACGGGAACTGGTAAAGAGCTCATCGCTCATGCAATCCACAAAGCCAGCTCCCGCAGTGGCCAACCTCTGATTAAGCTGAATTGCGCTGCGATTCCTTTTGACTTGCTCGAAAGTGAGCTCTTTGGCCATGAGCGCGGGGCTTTCACAGGTGCTATCGCGCAAAAAGTTGGCCGCTTTGAATTGGCCGATAAAGGGACGCTGTTCCTTGATGAGGTCGGAGACATACCACTCTCCTTACAACCCAAGCTCCTGCGTGTTCTACAGGAGCAGGAATTTGAGCGCTTAGGGAGCGGCCGTACGCATTGTGTTGATGTGCGGCTCGTCGCAGCAACTCACCGCGACCTTGAGCTAATGGTGAAGCGTGAGCAATTTCGCAGCGATCTGTACTATCGCCTGAATGTATTCCCCATTACGCTGCCCCCACTTCGCGAGCGAGTCGACGATATAGGCCCCCTGGTGGAGCATTACGTTGAGGTTTTTTCCCGCCGAGTGGGGAAGCACATAGAAAACATCCCAGACGAATTCGTTCGCGCTTTCAAGTCCTATTCGTGGCCGGGAAATATTCGAGAGCTCCAGAACATGATCGAGCGCGCGGTAGTACTTTCCGATTTAGGCGTGCTTCCCAATCTTCTACGCCCAACTCGCGCCACCTCGACTATTAGCTTTCCTGTCAGGACAACACTCAGCGACTCCGAGCGCACCTTGATTTTGAGCGCCTTAGAGACGTCGGCATGGGTGGTCGGCGGACCATATGGCGCAGCCGCAAGATTGGGTTTGAAGCGCACTACGCTAGTCGCCCGCATGAAGAAGCACGGGATCTTTCGGCCACCTGAGGAGATTACTCGCGATCAGGCCCTCAATGGTAGATTGTCCAGTAACCGAGTCTGTTAGACGCGTGCGGAGGGCCTTCGGCCTCCGTGCACGGGGCTGGTTAGTTACGCCACTCCACGAAAGTGAAACCATCCGCCATTTGCACAATTTCCCTCCGCATCAACATTTCTCTCTTGTCGCTGACCTAGATTCATCAACCACACTCTGATCGACGAACGCTAACAAAGCAAGTGCACTGGCAGATGCACAAACCCTCAGTCTCTTCGCTAGTCACTGCCTAGATACCGCCGCGCGTTCGCCTAACACAGAGTCTCCGGTGTCAGGATCCTGTCACTGTTCACGTTTGGTCATGCCTCGAACCGCGATATTGGTCATCTGCGCAGGCCAACAGTGATTTCCAGCCTCAGTTGTATGGCAGAAGAATTGCGAAGGTAGGGTTGCAACGCTACTTTGGGAAGGATTGAAGTGGTGAACAAAATCGTCAGCGAGTTAACGAAGTTGCAGGGAGGCCGATTCTCTGAAGGGCATCTACGCGATCGTTGCTCATTGGCCACTAGCGCCGTTCTGGTTCTCCTGGTGGCGACCGTGTCTCTAGCCCCAGGTTGCGGAAACACGAACGCGGCACCAGCTATTCCGGCTCCTGAGGTGGAAGTAGCCAGCGTAATTCAGAAAGATGTCCCGATCTTTAGCGAATGGGTCGCCACGCTCGACGGGTATGTAAACGCGCAGATTCAGCCTCAAGTCACGGGATACATCATCCGGCAAACGTACAAAGAGGGTTCGTTCGTACGCAAGGGTCAAGTGCTTTTTCAAATTGACCCGCGCCCTCTCCTCGCGCTGCTCGACCAGGCAAACGCTCAGCTGGCACAGACCCAGGCACAACTTGGCAAGACAGAGATGGACGTTGACCGCGACACCCCGTTGGCCAAAGAACGCGCCATTGCTCAGAGCCAATTAGACAACGACATCCAAGCGAACCGGGCGGCGAAGGCGGCGGTCAAAGCCGCTGAAGCACAAGTGGAACAGGCCCACCTGAACCTTCAGTTCACGGAGGTGAAGTCGCTGGTCGATGGCATGGCCGGAATTGCTCAGGTGCAAATCGGCAATCTCGTCAATCCGACGACGGTTCTCACGTCGGTCTCGAAGATAAATCCCATCAAGGCGTATTTCTCCATCAGCGAGCAGGAGTACATCCACTTCGCTGACCGGATTAATGCCGACACGCAAAAAGAGACTCCTTCCAACGGGCCGCCATTTGAGCTGATTTTGGCTGATGGTTCCGTCTATCCGCACAAAGGGACTGGCCTGCTTGCGAATCGCCAGGTGGATGTAAGCACAGGCAGTATTCAGATCGTTTGCTCCTTTCCCAACCCGCAAAACTTCCTTCGCCCCGGCCAGTTTGGCAGGCTGCGGGCGGCGCCGGAAGTCAGGCGCGGCGCGCTGCTCGTGCCGCAAAAAGCCGTGAGCGAACTGCAGGGAAGTTATCAGGTTGCGGTCGTCGGCGCGGACAACAAGGTGAGCATCCGGGCGGTGAAAGTCGGGGACCGTGTCGGACCCATGTGGATCGTTGAAGGTGGAGTCAAACCAGGCGAACAGGTGGTCGTCGAGGGACTGCAGAAAGTCCAAAACGGCGCCACTGTGAAAATCCAGCAGCCGCAGGCGAAAGGCGATTGACCCGTGTCCAAGTTTTTCATCAACCGGCCCATCGTAGCCATGGTCATCTCGATCCTGATGGTGATCGTGGGAGCAGTCACCATCGCCACGCTTCCCGTGGCTCAATTTCCCAACATCGTTCCCCCCGAAGTTCAGGTGCTCGCAACCTATGTGGGGGCGGATGCACAGACCATCGAGCAGTCGGTGGCGACGCCGGTTGAGCAGCAGATGAGCGGCGTGGACAACATGAACTACATGTATTCGCTGAACTCCACAGCCGACGGCCTGATGCGCCTGATCGTGGACTACGACGTGAAGACCGATCCCAATACCGATCTGATGCTGACGCAGATGCGACAAACGCAGGCTGCCTCGCAACTTCCGTCCGATGTCGCGAACTACGGCGTCACCGTGCAAAAGACCGTGACCGCTCCCCTGATGCTGGTCACACTCTATTCGCCGAACGGCACTTACGATGCGCGCTTCCTCGCAAATTACGCGTACATCAATCTATCCGACCAGATCAATCGTTCCTACGGAATAGGGAGTGTGCAGATTTTCGGCGCCGGCCAATATGCGATGCGCCTTTGGGTGAAGCCAGACCGGCTGGCGAAACTGGCCATCACGGTTCCCGAGATTGTCTCGGCCATCCAGTCACAAAACGCCGTCAACCCCGCGGGTCAGGTGGGCAGCGAACCGGTCCCCAAGGGCCAGCAGTTCACCTATACCGTGCGGGCCCAGGGCCGCATGACATCTCCCGAAGAATTCGGAAATATCGTCGTGCGCGAATCGCCAACCGGGGCCATCGTCCGCGTCAAGGACGTCGCGCGCGTGGAGCTCGGTGCGCAGAGCTACAACATGGTGAGCCGCCTGGATGGCAAAGCCGCGGCCATCGTCGCGGCGTACCAGTTGCCCGGCTCCAACGCAGTCCAGGCGGCCAATGATATCAGGAAGCTCATGGCCGACCTGAAGACCCGGCTGCCCCAGGACATGGAATACGCCATCTCCCTGGATACGACGGAGGCCGT
>DATMOO010000031.1:0-5597 GCA_035568275.1 Candidatus Sulfotelmatobacter sp. | reverse complement strand
TTCCACGTGGTAATGGATCTTGACCTGCGGTATCTGGCGCAATTCGTGTTCCAGCAACTTCGCCATGCGGTTGGAGTGCTCGGCGTTGACGAGCCACAGATCGTTGGTGAGGAGGGCGGCCAGTTGCGCGGAGATGAAGCGCATCTTCGACGCCAGTTGCATGGATTGTTTGCGGAGGAAGAGGAAATCCTGGGCCAGTTCCGGGCGAAAGAACACGACGGCTTCGCCGCCCAGGATGCCGTTCTTGGTTCCACCGAAGGAGAGTAAGTCGACGCCGAGGTCACGGGTGGCCTGGCGCAGGGTCTGGCCGAGTGCGGCGGCGGCGTTGGCGATGCGGGCGCCGTCGAGGTGCAGGTACATGTCGCGCTCATGGGCGAAGTTGGCGAGCGCGCGAATCTCGCCAGGCTGGTAGATGGTGCCCATTTCCGTGGCTTGCGTGATGGAAATGACTTTCGGCTGCACGTGATGTTCGTCGCCGATACCGTGGTAGGCGTGACGAACCATTTCGACGTTGAGCTTGCCATCCGGGGTCGGGATGGGAATCAGCTTGCAGCCGGTGAACTTTTCGGGCGCGCCACACTCGTCGGTGTAGACGTGCGCCGAAGCGGCGCAGAGTACCGCGTGATACGACTTGGTCAAAGCTTGCAGGCTGAGGACGTTCGCCCCTGTGCCGTTGAAGACGGGAAAGATCTCAGCCTCGGCGCCAAAGTGTTCGCGAAACGTGTTGACCATGAGGGCGGTGTAGGGGTCGGCGCCGTAGCCGACCACGTGTCCTTCATTGACGAGCGCGATGGCTTTGAGAATTTCGGGATGAACGCCGGCGTTGTTGTCGCTGGCGAAGCTGCGAATGGGCTTCATGCCCGTCCAATGTAGCAGAGCGAAGCGCACCGTGGTTTCACCACAGAGACACAGAGGCACAGAGAAAAACATCAGGGTTTGCTCTGTGTCTCTGTGACTCGGTGGTGCTCAGGGGTCTTTACTCCTGTTTCGAAAGCTGGGTGACACTGGCTCCCAGAATTCTTCCTTGCCCCGACTCTTGCAGAAATGCGATCACTCGCAATTGCGACGCATCCACTCCGCTCTCGATCTTCGCGGAAACATCCTGGGAAAAAGACTGCCCTTTACTTAGCGAACCGGCCTTAACGAGAGCGCGGACCACGGCGACATGGGTAAGGTGCCGTCCGGAGTTTTCGCCGCGAGCGACCTGCGACTCGGCGTGGTTCAGCGCAACCACGAACACCAGCTCAGCCTTGTTGGACTGCGCGGGCAGGGAGTCGGTCTCGAGGTGGGCTTTCACGACGTTGCCTTCTAAACGTGCGCCCGAAATGCGCACGGGAATCTTCGTTCTGGCGCCGGCCGTCTCGAAGGCCTTGGTGGCTTCGTGCGAATCGTTTCCAACGAACTCGTCGGAACCATCGACGACCATCTGCGGGGTGTAAACACTCTCGAGGCGCAAGCGATTTCCGTAAGTGTTCTGGCGCTCGCTGTAGGCAGCGGAAGAAAAGGGATCGGTCCAGCCGATGTGGTTCCAGTAGTCCACGTGCTCGCTGAGTACGATGAGCTGAGCACCGGGGATGGGCTGCTTGTCGAGCTTCTGGAGTAGCAAGTCGGCGGGGGGACAGCTGGAACAGCCTTCCGAGGTGAACAGTTCGACCACGACCGGAGTGAGCGAGTTGGTGTTCGCCACCGATCTGGGAGCGGAATTTTCGGCGAACAGAAACGCGGCCAGAAACGCGGCCGCGGCCGTGAAAACAATGAGAGTCAATCGATGCATGCTCGTCCCCCCATCGGAAGAAACGCGTGTACACGATTGGATGTCTCGCGCTGTGAAAGGTTACGGACCCCTCCGGACCCGGCAAGAGCTTTTTCACCACAGAGACACAGAGGCACAGAGAAATCCAAAAAAAACTTCTCTGTGCCTCTGTGACTCGGTGGTGAAGAGGGGGTGGAGAATGCGAACAGAACGCCAATTACGCAAGTAATCCCACGTCCGTGCCAGAGATTTTCGAGCAGAAGACAGGCAGACTGTAAAGTGGGCACCATCCACAGACGAATCGGCAGTGCGCGACGCTCGGGCGGGCGCGATGACAGAAACTGTCAATATTGGGACGCAGAAAGGCCAGCCGAGCGTGGAAGTCCTGAGTTTCGGGGCGTGCTTCGGTCAGGTTTGTGGATGAAAAGATTGTACTTATGCGCTGGGACGGCAAGTGACGTCAGGGTGTTCCGTCTGGTGCTTTAGCTGCGGAGAACTTCAGTCGTTGGAGGCGGTACGAGGCAAGATGGATATGATCCGAAACTCCCAAATCTCGAATACCCCCAAGAATGCGGGATCTATACCCGATTTGTCGCCACTGGAGCACCTTATGGACCAGGATGTCACACCGCGTCAGGTGTGCGGCGTGCTGGCCAAGATGTTTCAGGTGCAACAGACGGAAGTCGCATTGTTGCGGCTGGATCGCGGGTTGCTGCAGTTCGTCTATCCGGACGAGTTGCGGACAGCAGGATCGATTCCGATTTCAAGTTCCTCGATTGCGGCGCACACGGCGATCAGCAAGAAGTCGGAAATCTTCAATAACTTTGCGCGCGTCAAACACGCCAGTATTTTTGAAACCGTGAAGCTGGGGGCTTCGGAAGGCGTGGATACGAGCGAGCCTCTGCCGATCCAAAAACTGATGTCCGCACCGGTGGTGGACGAGAATCATCGCGTGCTGGGAGTAATACAGATTTCGCGCAAGGGTTCCGAAGCCACGTATGCGGGAGCAGACTTCAGCCGTGAGGATTTGCACGAGCTCGAAATGGCGGCTGGGATTTTGGCCGGCTCGACCGTGATGCGGGAGAGCTAGGGAGAAGCTAGTATTCCGAGGGGCTTACGGCCGTAGTCCCCCGGAGATATAAGACCTTACGAGGGCATCCTTTCTCGGAAATTACTTCCCTTCCGGCGCTTCCGGGTGAATAATGCGAACGTCTATCAGTTGGTAAGCCCTCGTGAGTCGAGACCTGCAAGTCGAGATGTTCCGGCCCCATGCGAATCTGTGCGACCAAATCAACCACAATATTGTGCAGTCTGAAATTGAGGGCGGGGTGTTTCTGAGCGATCTGCAACCGCGCACGGTCCTGCTGATCCAGACACAACATCATTGTTATGCGGCGGTGTTTCTGGGGGACAATCGGGCGCTGCTATGGGGACATCCGAAGTTCTGCCCGCGTCCGGTTTCGGTGTCCATCGTGGGATCGACCTGGGGCGGGACCATGTTAAAGTCGCGATTTGTGGGCCGTGGGATGCGGTTGGAGTTTCATCATCCTGAGTACAGCACGCCGATCATAACCTCGCCGATTCAGGCGATCGATGAGCGGCGGCCGCAAGTGCCGCAGAGAAGTCAGCGCGAGATGGTTCGGCAATAGACAGTCGTTGGTCGTTAGTCGTTGGTCGTTGGCTAGGACCCACTGCACGACGACTCTTCATGACTGGCTGAGGGCGGGGTTGACCCGCAATGCACGCGTAGGCCGGGCCCCAGCCCGGCGGCAGGTTGCTGCGAGACAATCGGCTCTTAGATTGGCAACCACTCATAATTCCTGTTTTCGGTCCAATGCCGACACCGCTAGTTGGCGACAATTACTGAAGCCGAGCTTCGCTCGGCTTCAGACGAGGCGTCTGCCCCTACGCGAGCGAACGGCCGATGGGAGTGGACGCCCGCCGTTCCATGGAAACGTTATAATGTCGGGGCGTGCAGCGCTCGACAGTGCGGTCGCCAACGGCGGGGCTTTTTCTCGGACTGATCGTCACGCTCGCAGCAGTAGTGGCGTATTCCTGGTATACCACCCAGCAGATTTCCGGTTTGCGGGCGTTGCAGAACAATCTTCTCGATCGCAATCGTCGCGACTCTCTCCAGTTGCTGCGCATTCAGAATGATCTCAACTCCCTGGGGTTGGGAATGCGGGACATGCTCGACAATACCGAGCCCTACCCGCTAACCGCATGGACAGCGCAGTTTGAACGTATTCGCTCGGATCTGGACAATGCGCTCAAGGTGGAAGAGGACCTGGCGGCGACTCACCGAACGCCGGAGCAGCGGCAATACCTGGCCAGCTCGCTGGGACAATTCTGGGACGCGGTCGATCGGACGTTTGCGTTAGCGCGAGATGGAAAGGCAGACGAAGCGCGCGCGCAAATCCGGCTCACGCTGCAGGCGCGGCAGGCGGCGTTGAGCTCTGCGGTGGCGCGGCTTCTGGTGGAGAACAACGAGAGCGAGGAACAGGCGAACCTGCAAATCCGCCAGATTTATGATCGCGTGCAGCGGCAGGTGTATGTGTTTCTGGGCGCGACGTTGCTGGCGATCCTGCTCACCAGCCTGTATGTGATCTATACGAACCGGCAGCTGTTCGGGCAACTTGCTGTGTTGTCGGAACAGCGCAGCGATCTGGCGCAAAAGCTGATTGCCACGCAGGAGTCGACGCTGCGCCATATCTCGCGGGAACTGCATGATGAATTTGGCCAGATTCTGACCGCGGTCGGAGCCATGCTGGGACGCGCCGAGAAGCACACGCCCGAAGGCTCGCCGCTGCGAGTGGAACTGAAAGAGGTCCGGGACATCACGCAGACGACCCTGGACAACGTGCGCAGCCTGTCGCAGGCGCTGCATCCCGTTATGCTGGACGAAGCTGGACTGGAGACGACGGTTGACTGGTATCTTGCTACGGTGGAAAAGCAGACGGGAACTGACATATCCTACGAAAAATCCGGCGTATCGTTTCCGCTGAATGGGAGCGCGAGCATTCATGTGTACCGGGTGCTGCAGGAAGCGCTGAACAATGTGGCGCGGCATTCGGGGGCTCGTGCGGCCTGGGTGCGGCTGCGCTTCACGGGGAAAGACCTCGAATTGGAAGTGGAAGATCACGGGAAAGGCTTTGGTGCGAATGTGCCCAAGGCCGGGATCGGGCTGGTCGCGATGCGGGAGCGCGCCGAGTTGCTGGGAGGCAGCCTGGAATTCCGCCAGCCTCCGGCGGGAGGAACACTAGTTCGACTGCGGGTACCGCGCGAGAAAGCGGAGTTGCATGCCGAATAAAATTTCAGTTTTGCTGGTCGACGACCACGCGTTGGTGCGGCGCGGCTTCCGCCGAATTCTGGAAGACGAAGCGGACATCACTGTGGTGGGAGAGGCTGGTGATGGGGCGGAAGCGGTCCGGCTCACCAAGCAACTTAAACCCACGGTTGTCGTGATGGACTGCGCGCTGCCGGGGACGAGTGGCCTGGCGGCGACACGGAAGATTCTTGAGACGCATCCAGAGCAGGCGATTCTCATGCTGAGCATGCATTCGGAGGAGACGCTGGTGCGGCAGGCGCTCGAGGCGGGCGCGCGCGGCTACGTTCTGAAGAATGCGGTGGATCTCGAGTTGCCGGCTGCGATCCGAAAAGTCGCGGAGGGCAAGACCGTTCTTGATCCCCAGGTGGCAAAGCGGTCCGCTTTGAAAGGCGAGCGCAACGGCGGACTCACGGCGCGGGAGCTCGAAATTCTGCAGTTGATCGTGGACGGCAAATCGAACAAAGAAATTGCGGATCAGCTTGGCCTCAGCGTCAATACGGTGGCGGTGCATCGCGC
>DATMOO010000030.1:0-8493 GCA_035568275.1 Candidatus Sulfotelmatobacter sp. | reverse complement strand
ATTGACCCGCGTAGCTGAAAGAGTTCTGGTGGATTTTCTCGTGCCCGATCCAGACCTGTGGACGCCCGACGACGAAGAGCAGTAGTCCGACAAGAACGACAATGATGGCTGTCACGGCGGTGCGGCGCATCGCTTGTCGTTGGAACATGCAAATGTTCCCGATTGAAGGTTCTGAGCGTAATGGCGATTTTTCACCAGTTACACTTCTGCAAGCACTGTAAATTCACTGTCTACGTCCCGCATCCCTAAAGGATCGGAACGTCTCTCGCGCTCCCCAGATGAAGAACGGGAGCGGAGTCAGGACGGCCACTCCCCTTATTCCCATCGCTGCCAACCGATGGGTTGCGATTGAGAAAATAATCACGCCTGTCCAGAAGATGGAACAGAAAAGAGCCGCGATAAAAGACGCTAGGAAGAACCACTTCATCTCGATGAGTGTAAACGATTTTTCGTCAGTGATAACTATCGCTCTGGCTATCGACTGGATTCGTTGTTGAGCGGCCGGAACGAACCGACAACACGAGTTGCAGTTGAGGGTTGCTCCTCGTTGCCCAGCCACCTAATCGAAAAAATGTAAAACTTGCCATTGACGCAGTAAAACCGATCAGACGAGGTAAAGTTAGGGCTGACCTTGTATTGATACTCGACTCCCTGATGACCAGCAACAGCAACATCTTTCACGGATGCGGGATCAATGTTCGCCTTACCCTGCAAGCCGCCTTCTTTTAGTTGGGCCAGGGTTGAAGCGCAGTCCCTGTCTTGGTGCGAGACACGCAAACTCAAGTTGGCGTTAGGCGGCAAAGAAACCGTATACACGGTTACGTCTGGGAGCGTTGCATCTGGATGGGGATGGGGGTTAGCAGGCAGAGTAATGGCAAACCCATCCGCTGCAAAAACGTATTCCTTCCACGTCGGACCGTCCTGCTGAGTCAGTACAGGAGTGGTATCGGTTGGCGAGCCCACCGGCTTGAGGTTCGGCACGTTTTGGGGAGCAGCCCAAAACAGCTTTCCGTTGCGCGCGAAAGAAAGGTAAATGGCGATATCTTCCGTGTCAGTCATGTTTTCGCCATTCTTCCTCAAGATGTAGGCAGTCTGCACGTTGCATCTTGTGTCAGCCGGTTCTGGTGCGTCAGCCAGTCGGGGAACTGGTGTCCCAGTCGCAAAGTCGGGTTTACCGAGGAGTTTTTCCACATCAGCCACCGACATCTGCAACTTTAACTTCGGATAGTTGTTCATCAAATGCTGCTTACGACCTTCTACCGCAACGTAAGGCTCACCTCCGCCTAATCGCGTTTCTCGATACCAATCCTCAAACCGTGGGAGACCGGTGTCACATTTTGCGCGAAAGATCACGTTGGGCACAGAAGTCTGCGCCGCGAGGGAGGAGCCAAGAACAGCCGCAACTGCGAGCAAAGAGAATTTTCTGACCATATCCGCGTTGACCAGTATAGTTGTTGCAACCAGGCGATTACACTTGTAACCAGTTGGTTACGAATGCAATCGCTATTTCTCGCCACTTAAGTTGCCTGTGACTCCAAAGTCGGAATTGGACTCCGCAAGAGGACAACGCCCAGCACCAGCACCCATAACATAGCCGAATATACGTTGACGCGCTCCGTGATTCCGAGATACGGCGTCGGCAAATTGGCAGCGAGCCGCGGGCCTTGCATGCCGGCCAGCGCGCCAAAGACCAACAGCGTCACGATTGTCCCGCTCGAATAGAAGCGGAACCATGTTCCGGCAGCAGTCGCTCCAAATGCGGTGAAAAGGAAAATCAGAAGGACGAGCACTATGGTCAACACGATGTGCATGGTGTCGGTGAGCGAACCGGTAGGCGGGCGGCCCATACAAACATTGGGTGCCTGTAGATGATCAAGACGTTGTACCAGGATCCGAGCGGCTGATGGGCGGCTGGTAGTGAAGGCTACCATGGGGCCGGACGAAGTTGTAGTAGTCGGTCCAGGGAGCGAGTGCGAGATTGCGCTGATCGGAGTCGGGCCAGTGAGTGGCGTAGGCCCACTCGCGCAGGGCGGTCTGGATGAAGCGTTCGGCTTTGCCATTGGTTTGCGGCGAGTAAGGGCGAGTGCGGCGGTGTTTGAGGCCCATGTGAAAACAAACGCGGTGAAACTGGTGGGAGCGATAGCAGCTGCCGTTATCGGTGAGCAGGGCGTGCACGGTGATGCCATGGCGAGCGAAGAAGTCAACGGCATCCTTGAGAAAGGCAATGGTGGTGTCGGTCTTCTGATCGGGGAGGATGCGAGTGAAGGCCAGGCGAGAGTGGTCGTCGACGGCGACATGCAAGGCCTCCCAGCCGGGATGCTTGTGTTGACCGCGGCGGCGGCCGTCTCCGCGCCAGGAGACTTGCTGGAAGCGGGTCATGCCTTTGATATCGAGATGGAGAAGATCCCCGGGGAAGGGATGCTCATAGCGCACCACCGGCGGCAGCGGATGCAGATCGCGCCAGCGGCTGAGACGAGCGCGGCGCAGAATACGGCTGACGGTGGCGGGGCTGAGTCCGGTGCTTTTGGCAATCTGATAAGCCGGACGATGCTCACGGCGGAGTTCGATGACCAACCCGGCCCGGCTAGACGAAGTGGCTCTCGGACTGCGGTGCGGGCGCGAGGAGCGGTCCCGCAATCCGGCGGTTCCTTCTTGCTGATAACGGCGAACCCACTTGGCAGCGGTTTTGGGAGTTACGTGAAAGCTGGCGGCCGCACGGCTGAAGCCTAGGCCGCCATTCACGGTTTCGACCAAACCCTCTCGACTGCGCAGAGTGAGTCGGGCATTCTGGTGGATGTCCATTCGATCTGTCCTCGGAAACTGGATTGCTCGTCACAATCAGCTTCTCTGGTTCCGATCGAATGGACAACGTCTTGAAAGAGCACAGCTGGCCCACCTTTTATCGCCGCCCGACCCCGCCATGGTTGCCCCACCCTCCGCGCTTTTCGGAGGGTGGGCACTCGGGCTCGGACTCCCACACTGGTTCCGGCGTTGTTTTCGATTTCGGATCACTCCACTTCAATTCCACTCTCTGCCGCTCATTGAGCCGCACTGGCCCTGCTTCTCCCAAAATGTACTCCCGCGCACTGCTCCAGCGCCATTGTTCGGGAGTCAGTACCAGGCCGCGCTTCACCGGGTTGCCGTGCATGTAGCGGATTTTCTCCTCGATCTTCGCCTGACTCCACACCACAAAGTCGTAAAATCTCCGTTGCCAGACATGCTCCGGCTCTAAGCTCATCTCCCACAAGCTGCCCTGTAGCGGGGAATGAGGCTGCTTCGTCTTGCGCAATAGGGCTCGCGCGTATCGCTGCTTGAGCACCTGCATCACCAACGATGGATTGCCGCGCTCCGGTTCCCACAACAGAAAATGCACGTGTTCCGGCATTACCACATATCCCACCACCACAAAGTGATACCGCTGGCGCACTTCCTCCAGAATCTTCACCAAAAGGTCCCGCCGGCGCGGCGTTCCCAGCAGTGCCCGCCGTTGAAAGCAACTAGTGGTGATGAAGTGCAGATGACCGGCACCGTAGTACCGACGCAGCCCCTTCGGCATGGGATCAGTGTACGAGTTGCAGGAGGGCAGAACCTGTGACGAGTAACCCACCCTTGCCAAGAACGCAAGGGTGGGGCAACCATGGTTTTATCTCTATCCAAAGGGTGGGCCAGCCAGCCGTGGCGAACGGGGCATGATTTCGGGCATGATTCGGCCTCTGAGACGAGAGAAGCGGCGCAGGCTGCCAAGCCGCGCTTGCGGTGAAGTGCTTTTTGTTGAGCAGGATAGGTGGTGCCCGGGGCGGGAATCGAACCCGCACGTCCCGTTAAGGACTCGGGATTTTAAGTCCCGTGCGTCTGCCAATTTCGCCACCCGGGCCTAGTTGATAACAAACGGTTTAGTTGAGGTTGACCGACCGGTAAGGTCAGCATCTGCATCGGAAAACGTAACTACCTTTGCCGCCGCCTTCGACTTACCTTTCCGTAAGGTCTGGGCGGCTACCTCAATCTGCGTCTCCGCCGCCTTCTTCCAGGCAGCTTCGTTCGATTGGTTCATGCGGTTCACCAAATCGGAGATACCTGCGTCGAGCTTGTGAACGTATTTTTGCGAAGTCGACATCGACTGGTGTCCCATCAACTAACGGATCTGGGGCGCTTGCGCCCCGGCATCACCCAGCCTGGTTCCGAATGTGTGCCGAAATGAATGCAGCACTAGCTTCGGCATTTTCATCTGCTCGCGAGTCCGACGGACCTGGTCTTCAAGCGTGTTCTTGCTCGCCTTGGGGAACACCCGGTCGCCGGGGCTCTCGTCGCAGACCCGTTTCAGTATCTCACGCACCCGCGGCGTGAGAGGCAGGTCTCGATTGGACCAATGGCTTTTGAACTCAACACCTGGACGCAGCCTTCCGGGTAACGTGGATCGCGCTCGAAGATACAACGGCGCTTGGCTAAGTTGAGGAACTCGCGCAGCCGCAGGCCCAGGTCAACTCCGATGATGGAGTAGGTGCGCAGCGGCTCGGGACAGGCGTCGAGCCATTCCATCTCCCGCTCGCGCGGCAGGATCTCATCGCGGGCGTTCTCTCCCGACATCATCGAGAATTGAGGCACCCGATCGATATGCCTCCACCGATAGGCAAGACGCAGCGCCCGCTTGAGCGTGCGCAAACAGTGATTCACTGAGGCGCGGGAATACGGTTTACCGTGTCTTGACTTCTTCGCGAGCTTCCAGCGCTTGAACTCGTCGATCAGGTTTTCGTCGATCTCGTTTAGCGGGCAATCGAAGCCTGCAAAGGCGAGCAGCTCCGTATAACGGCGCGAGTAGTAATCGACCGTCTCCGGGTGATCGGCACGCTCGCTCGCGATCTCGCTCTCGGTCAAAATCACAGAATCACAGAAAGGCGAATTTCCCGATTTGACCGATCAGTTGGGGTCATTTCCGTCTGTCCCAGATTTCACTGATTTCACTTCACTTTCTTCAGCGGTCCGGCGCAACCATCAGGCGGATGCTCGCCTTGTTCTCTGGAGCGCTGTTGGCTGTCAGCTGTGACTGTCAATAAATCGTCCAGGCAACGGACAAGATCTTCCACTGCCCATCAATTTTGCACACTTGCCAGACTTCGAGGCCTGAATGGTGAACCTTGTCGTTGATGACAAAATCGTAATTAAATGTCACCAGCCCTAGAGGGCCGTCCTGGCGAATCTCGATGTTGCGAAATCTCTCTTCGAGTTTGTCCTTCGACGTAGCGAGGAGTTTTGCAAATCCATCCAGCTGGCTCGGTCCAATCCCATCGAACTGAGCGTTATATTTGCGGGCGCTATCAATCTCTTCCTGGGTGTTGGCGTGATGAAAGAGCACATCAGGGTTCAGCACGAGCTTCGTTAGGGCGTAGCCGTCCTTGCGAATAATATCCTGACGGAACTCGTCCAATAGGCCGCGAATCCTCGTGATGTCATCGCCGTTGGAGTTGAATTTGGGTTCCGCGTCCTGCTCCGCCGCTCGAGAAACCAAGCCACACATAAGGAGTGCAAGGAATACTGCGCCCAATCTCTTTTTATTCATATGCAATTTTCCTTTCAGATCTTGACCTAGGGGTTGGCGTTAAGGCCGACCGGTTCCATGCACGCAACAGTTTACGGAGGCGAGCGGCGCTCTACTTAGACCAGGGCGGAACCACGCCGTTGCTGCGCGCGTAGGCGATCGACTGCCCCAGATGTTCGTGTTGATCATCGAGAATCAGCATCAGCTTCGGTGAGCTGTGTCGCCTCAATCTCGGCAATCATGTCAATCTCGACGCAAGCGCCAAATGGCAACTGTGCCACACTGATGGCGCTGCGCGAATGGACGCCTCGCTCAACCAATACTTCGACAAGGAGCTCAGACGCCCCGTCCGCAATTCGGTGAGGCTCCGTGAAGTGCGGTGCACCGTTGACCATGACAAAGAGGTTCACGATTCTTCGAACGCAGCCAAGATCGCCGATGGCGGCTTTAAGCACGGCCAACAATTCAATTGCCACGTGGCGCGCCGCGAGCTTGCCTTGATCCACGCTGATCTCATCGTCCACCTTCCCGCAGAGGAGCTTGCCGCGCTCCTTTCCGAGGCGGCCGGAGAGATGAATTTGGTCACCTGAACCAATGAACGGCGCGAACGCCGGCGCATATCCGTCGACGACTGGCGGGATGACATCGGGTAGAACAATGTTGAGAGCCTTCAGGCGCTCGTCAATGGGCGTCATGTCGTGCGTCCTTCCACGCCTTCGCCATGGCGACAAGGAGTCGATCTATGTCCTGTGTTGAATTGAGGAGATGTGGGGCGACTCGAATTTTGCCTTCACGCAGAGCAACCACGAACCGCTCCTCTCGCAACATTTGATACAGGAACTCCGTATCGCCACGAGTGCGGGCTTCAATGCAACCAAAAACACCGCGTTGAGAGGCTTGACGCGGACTGGCAAGCCGATAGCCCTCCGGGAGTCGCTCAAAGAAATAGTCAATCAGGGCTTGGTTGTGATCACGGATCAGCGACGGACCCGCTTCCAGCACAAATTTCGCAGACGCTTCCATGACGGTGAGATTGAAGTTGTATATTGATGCCGCCTCGGCCGAGTCCCAACGGCTCAGCGTTGGCGCAGGTTCCGGATCCACATAGTTGAGGCGCGCAAAGCTCTCCACTCCCTGGGATAGCCAGTTGTAGGGTCCTGGTCGCAGCGAATCCAGGTTTTCCTTCCTCATCCACAGGAAGCCAGTCCCCCAGGGACTGAGCAAATACTTATAGCCCGCGCAGACGATAAAGTCAGCTCCCAGAGTGCGCACGTTCATGGGTACGGCGCCACAGGATTGGCTCACGTCCAGAACCAACAAGGTCCCGTTCCTCTTGCATGCCGCGGCAAGCGAAGAGACGTCGAGCATCGACCCGTCGTCGAATCGCACGTGACTCACCGAAACCACTCGGGTGCTCGGCGTCAATGATGCGACCAAGTCATCCGACTGTACGAACTGACCTTGCGGGACTGCAATCCGCACCTTGATACCTTCGCGTGCCTCCATCGGTTTCCACGTTGCGTACTGCACTGGAAACTCGCCGCGCGAGTAGATCACCTCGTCACCGTCAGACCACTTGAGTGCGTAGGCTATAGCCGCGAGGCCCGCTCCTGCTCCGCTCGTCAGAGCGACTTCATCCGGGCTCGCCCCAATCAAGGTCGCCAACGTCTGTCGCAAACTCGCGGCAACGGAGAAGAAGGTTTGGTCATCGACGATATGCGGGCGCATTTTTGCTTCGGCGGACAACCGTACGGCGTTGAGCGCCACGCGGGGGATTGCCGCGTGCGCGGCGAAGTTCAAGTAGGTGGCATCATCGATCGGAAACCATTCGTTCCTCCAATCAATCGACTGCTTTAGAAGCATATTCCGCTCAGTGCGCTCGGGGTCAAACGGGGATGTACGGTGCTAAACACGTATAAGAATTTCATTTCAAAATCACTTCACGAACGTATTCATTACCGAGAACTTTTCTGTATTCATTCCGGCCGACTCTGGCCTTGTTCTGAAGCTCGGTGCTACCGATTACTTTCTTTGCCACCTCTTCCAGCTCGACGCCGTTATCCAAAGCCGCAGCCCCGTTCTTAAAAGTGATCCAGAGACTTATATTGGGCTGATCCGGTGATTTTGGAGTGAGCCTGAAAACCTTGTAATCGATGACCAGCCCAGCTTTTTTGAAAGCTTCCATGGTCGGCTTCCATGTCGAATTTAGCCAATCGATGTACTCTTCGAAATGCCCGTACTCAACGTGAATGTAGTCCACCTCAGTAACGGGGCCATCGGTGTACTGGCGCACATCCTCGGCAAGTGCATTGAGCGAAAGTGAGGAAACTGCGAGACACACGGAAAAGATAGCGGCTTTGATCATTTTTTCTTCACCTCGTTTTTCATTGTTGTCCTACTTGGACCAGGGCGGAACCACACCGTTGCTGCGCGCGTATGCGATCGACTGCCCCAGATGCTCGTGTTGATCTTCGAGAATGAGCATGAGGGCGCCCTGCTTCGTCATATCTCTTCCGAACAGTTTCACCGGCGCCTGCAGGTCGTTGTCGGAAAGTCCCGTAATCGCTTTTTGCAGATTGAGGTAGGAAGCCTTCAGAGCTTCCTGCAATTTCTCCGGATCGGTGATGGGCGCGGGCTTTGCCACCGTATTCGGTGTGCCCGAAAGCACGCCGACGAGCATGCCGTTTTCCTTAATGATCAGGTTGAACACGTCGCCGACGGAGCGAACGCCCTGTCCGGGCTTCCAGTCGTACTTGCCCGACATAACGCGCGCGAGCCCGGTGAATTTGTCGGAAAGCGTTCCGGCATCTTTTCCAAAGGCGGCCTGTATTCCTGCCGGCTGCGCCTGCGCCAACGGCACCATCAGAGCGACCGCAAGCGCGCACACTCCGTAATGTGTCAGAATCTTCTTCATGTGGAACTCCTCTAGGCAGTGCTCCTGCTCAACGGACAATATGCCG
>DATMOO010000029.1:0-27107 GCA_035568275.1 Candidatus Sulfotelmatobacter sp. | reverse complement strand
CGATTCAATCGTGTCCGCGACTTTGCGCAAACGAGCCGCGCGTGCTCGCACGCTTGTGCGGCCCCACTCTCCTGCCAGAGCCTTGCGTGCACTTTGTACGGCGCGATCGACCAGCTTTCGATCCGCCTCGCTGACCTGCGCGATCACGCTCCCGTCCGCTGGGTTCACATCCGCGAACTCACGCTGGCTAGCGACAAACTTCCCATCAATGTAGTTCTGGATGACCTTCACGTGCTTCGAACCCCGCGGCATCCTAACAGCCTCGCATCAGCGGAAGCAATCGCCGGATGGAATCAGCTCTTGCGTTCTTGCAGATATCGACCGAGCGCATCCTTCCACCCGGGCATTTCGATGCCATAGCGGCGCAGACTCGTTGCCGACAGAACAGAATACGCCGGACGCGGTGCAGGACGCGCCATTTGCTGGCTGCTCACCGGCCTCACTTGAGTTGCAAGCCCAGCTCCTGGGATGATCTCTTGCGCAAATTCAAACCACGAACAATCGCCGGCATTGGTTACGTGCACGATTCCACTGGCATCCTTTCGGCATAGCTGGATGATGGCTCGCGCCAGGTCCACGGTATAAGTTGGACATCCTCGCTGATCATTGACGACGTCGAGCGCGGGCCGATTTGCGGCCAGCCTCAGGATCGTATCCGGAAAACACCTCCCATCGACTCCGAAAACCCACGAAGTGCGCGCGATGCAACAATGGGGCAGGATCTCCAGTAAATTGATCTCGGCCTCCGCCTTCGAGTGCCCATAAACACTCTGCGGGTTCCGCTTGTCGTCGACTTCGTACGGCGAAGTTTTCTTGCCGTTAAATACGTAGTCGGAACTAAGGAATATCAGCCTCGCTCCCGCTTGCCGGGCGGACTCCGCAACGTTCACCGCCCCATCGCGGTTCACCGACAAGGCCAGTTCGCGATGGCTCTCACAGCCATCGACGTCAGTGTAGGCGGCCGCCAGTACAACCCAATCTGGGCCAGCCTTCTCCACGATCTCACGCACCTTGGCTGAGTCGCGGATATCCACATCGCGCGAGCCCAGGGCCAGCACCTCGTCGCCAGTCCATTCGCGCACGAGTGCCTGGCCGAGCAATCCGGTGGCGCCAAGTATCAGAACTTTCATTGATTTCGCTTATTCAAAACACTCGGCGTGTCGCAGGAGAACTCCGCGTTGATCCTTAGCCGAGACTATGGGCTCACCCTTGATTTTCCATTCAATGTGCAAGTCCGGGTCATTCCAGGCCAGAGTGCGTTCGTATTCCGGCGCGTAATAATCAGTCGCCTTATACAAAACGTGGGCTGATGGTGAGATCACGCAAAATCCGTGCGCGAATCCCCTCGGTATCCACAACATACGCTTGTTTGCGCCGGATAGATGGACGGCCTCACTCTTCGCGAACGTGCTGGAACTACGCCGCAGATCAACCGCAACATCCAGAACCTCGCCTTCAATCACTCTCACGAGTTTTCCCTGTGTCTGTTTGATCTGATAGTGCAATCCGCGCAGTACATTTTGCGCCGAGCGGGAGTGGTTGTCCTGCACAAATCGCTCGCGAATGCCCAAGCCAGCAAACACCTTTTCGTTGTAGCTTTCCAGAAAGAATCCGCGCTCGTCCCCGAACACGCGTGGTTCCAGGATGAACACATCAGGGAGCGATGTCGGTATTTTCTTGATCGGGTCCATCGCACGCCGCGGCGTTCAGGCAGCATTCATTTTAGAATACCCTCTCTCGCAAAAGCTGCAGTAGATACGCGCCGTAGCTGCTGTTTCGCATCGAACGTCCGATCTTCTCCACATCGGCAGCCGTGATGTTCCCGGAGCGGTACGCAATTTCCTCTGGACACGCGACCATCAGTCCTTGCCGTTTTTCAATTGCCTGAATATAGAGGGCCGCATCCATCAGGGACTCGTGCGTCCCGGTATCCAACCATGCCATTCCGCGTCCCATCACCACGACTTCCAGTTGGCCCTTCCGCATATACGCCCTGTTCACATCTGTAATTTCCAGTTCTCCGCGCGCACTGGGTTTCAGCGATTTTGCAATTTCAACGACCTGACTATCGTAGAAATACAAGCCCGTCACCGCATAGCGGGACTTCGGCTGTTTAGGCTTCTCTTCGATGCTCAACGCGCGTCCACTCTGGTCAAATTCGACAACTCCATATCGCTCCGGATCATGCACTGGATAAGCGAAGACTCGCGCCCCCTCGGTCTTCGTTGCGGATGCGCGCAGGTCCTTCGCGAAATCGTGTCCGTAGAAAATGTTATCGCCCAGCACCAGAGCGCAGGGAGTCGCTCGCAAGAATTTGTCCCCGAGAATGAAAGCCTGCGCAATTCCTTCAGGTTTCCGCTGCACCAGATATTCAAGCTGAATTCCGAACTGACTTCCATCCCCGAGCAGCACTTGAAACTTCGGCACGTCTTCCGGGGTGGAAATGATCAGAATGTCCCGGATGCCCGCCAGCATGAGCGTGCACAGCGGGTAATAGATCATCGGCTTGTTGTACACGGGCAGCAGGCTCTTTCCGATCGCCTGCGTTACGGGATATAACCTCGTTCCCGATCCACCCGCAAGAATGATGCCCTTGTATTGCCTGCTGTCGGCCATGTTTAAGATTTGTTCGGGAGCTCTTCAACCTGAGTAGTGTGTGGCAATCCACTGCCTGTAACTTCCACTAGTGACGTCGGCTACCCACTCGTGGTTCTCAAGATACCAGCGAACAGTTTTGCGAAGCCCGCTCTCCAGCGTCTCTTTCGGTTTCCATCCCAACTCACGCTCGATCTTGCTCGCATCCATCGCATACCGCCGATCGTGCCCCGGCCGATCCTTCACATATGTGATTAGTTCCTTGCGCGACCTTCCCTTGCCGGGCGCCATCTCATCAACCAGATCGCAGATCGTCTCGACGATTTCAATGTTCGGCTTCTCGTTCCAGCCTCCGATATTGTAGGTATCACCGGGCTGTCCCTTGCGCAGCACAGTAGCAATAGCCTCGCAATGATCCTCCACGTAGAGCCAGTCGCGAACGTTCTTGCCGTCGCCGTACACTGGCAGGGGCTTGCCGTCTCGCGCATTCAGAATGATCAACGGAATCAACTTCTCCGGAAACTGAAATCTCCCGTAATTGTTTGAGCAGTTCGTGGTCAACGTCGGCAAACCGTAGGTGTGGTGATACGCCCTCACCAGATGATCGGATGACGCCTTGGACGCCGCGTACGGACTGTTGGGCGCGTAAGGAGTTTTTTCGGAGAATGGTGAATCGTCGGGGCCCAGGGATCCGTAGACCTCATCGGTCGAAACGTGAAGGAACCGAAAACGGCTGCGATCTTCTTCTGAAAGCTTGGTCCAGTAAGCACGCGCTTCTTCCAGCAACGCAAAAGTGCCGTTGATGTTGGTGCGAATGAAGTCCTCAGGCCCGCGGATCGACCGATCGACGTGGCTTTCGGCGGCGAAATGAACCATTGCAGCGGGACTCTGCTCGGCAAGAAGTTGGCTCACCAGCTTGCGGTCGCCGACGTCACCTGGCGCGAACGCATACCGGCGATCGCCGGCGATGCTCTCCAGATTTCTCAGATTCCCGGCGTAGGTTAGCTTGTCGAGATTGGTGATTGAAAACGACGAGTCCTGCATTTTCTGCAGGATGAAGTTCGACCCGATAAATCCCGCTCCGCCAGTGACCAGAATCCGATCTTGCATGCGAGATGGCCAGTTGGCCTGACCCAAAACTCAGAGTCTATCGATTGTAATAAAAAAAGGACGGGTTTGCCGCGTCTTCTCCTACATCCACGAAAAGCCACAGGCGCCAGATCGCCGTGATTGAAGATACCCTCCAATCGAACTGGGGTTATCCGGCACGCCTCCTTGGCAAGCGGCAACGTTGAACTCAGGACGGCGGCGCAAGGCGCTGATCAGCGATGGAAACCGTTTCTATCCTGCGCGCAGTCGCACTGAGGGCTCCGCGTATCGTAGTGCTGTCCATGACGGCCGCGCTGAGGATCTCCGAAACGGTCATGACGCTGCGCCGATTTCATCTCTCGCATCCCGAGATTCCAAAAGTCTTCTGGTCGAATCCTTCGACCGTGAACTTGTCGTAAACGCGTTTCGGTCCGGTGTCCGCGGCATATTCTGCATTTCCGACTCCAACCTGCGATTGCTGTGTAAATGCCTGCTCCGGGTTGCCGACGGCCAGATCTGGGCGAATACGGAGCAACTCAACTACAGCATGGAACTCATCTCGGAAGTGCCTTCCTTTGGAGTGCTGAACTCGAATGGAAACAATCTGCTCACTCCGCGCGAAGAACAGGTCGACGCCCTCGTCGCCGAGGGTATGGGCAACCGCAATATCGCGCGCAAACTCAATCTCAGCGAGCACACCATCAAGAAATATCTCTTCCGGATATTCGAAAAGCTCGGCATCTCCAGTGGCGTGGAGCTCGTTCTTTATGCAGTCAACAACCGGGACCCCCGCCAGGCAGAATGGCTGGCCGGTGCCGGTCGGGTGGTGCCGAGCGCCTGATTTGACTTGACAACTAACTCGGATTCCGATATACCGATAACCGAGTTATGAAAGTCGATCTTCACTCCTTCCTTCCGCTGTCTCCCGCAGCCTTGCACATCCTGCTCTCCCTGGCCGGAGAAGACCTTCACGGCTACGGCATCATGCAAGAGGTCGCCCGCCAGTCCGAAGGAAAATACAAACTCGGCCCGGGCACGCTGTACGACAATCTGCAGAAACTGATTCGACGGGAATGGTTGGAAGAACTTGGCCAGCGTGCCGGTGATGACGATCCCCGCCGTCGCTATTACCGGCTCACACTGGCGGGACGTAGAGTCCTCGAAGCCGAGATTGCCCGCCTGGCTGAAGTGGTGCACGAAGCCCGCACCCGTCTGCGAATGGTGAGGCCTTCGACCGCCAAGCCAAGGAGGGCCTGATGCTTCGCCGCATCTATCGCTGCGTCCTTCGTCTACATCCGCCCGCATTCCGCAGCAGATTCGGCGACGAAATTCTGTCAATCTTCGATGAGGCGAAAGGAGGGTTGTCCGGATTCCGGCTACTCATGGACAGCATCCTGTCGTTGGTCCGCCAATGGACTTTGCGTCCGGAATTCTGGCGCGAGAGCGTTTCCTCTCCCGCCCCGCAAGCCGCACTCGACGGTATACCTTCGTTCTGCATCCTCAGTCCCTTTCGCCCTCGGCCAACTGCGGTCGTCCCCGGGCTAATCCTCTCCATTGCCATCTTCAGTTTGACCTGCGTCGCCATCAAGTACAGCTGGATTCACGTTCTCCATGTCCGTATTCCAGAAGTGCAGTTTGAAGCGCCGCAGTGGATTCCGCCAAACGCCGGCCACGCTGTTTTTCCGGAGAGGACAACTGAGTCGGTGCCACACGACCAAGCCGCCACGTCGAGCGTTCCGAATGCCGATGCTCAAACTCCTGAGGCTGCATCCCGCGCAGCGTCCAAGACTTCAACACCCTCCGCGGTTGCAACGAAAGCACGCAAGAACGGCGCCGTTCAGCCATTACCTTTTCCTCAGTCCGGGGCCCAGCAGTCCAAGCGCAACGAAGTTGCACTCACTTCTCCCGAATCAGCGCAGACTGCAGCCCAGCCCCTTACCACAACGGCGCGCACCACATTCACCGAAGATACGAACCTCGACGCAGCCGCTCGCCACCGCGTAATTAATGGGACAAGCGCAATCGTCACGAAGTATTACGTCGATGCAGAAGTCGCTCAGAAGATGGCGATTGCCATTCGCGAGCACGAACGGAACGGCGACGACAATGAAGTGACAGATGGCCCAACCTTCGCCGATCTGCTGACCAAGCAGATGACGGAGGTGAGCCACAACAAGTACGTGGCGGTGATCTACAGCGCAGTCGAGATAAGCGAAAAATCTTCCACACCAACAGTCGAGGAGGTAGCACGCTACACAAAGGAGATGAAGCAGAACAACTGCACCTTCGAAAAGGTCGCGATCCTGCCACACAATATCGGCTACCTGAAATTGAATTCGTTTCCCGATGCCTCGATCTGTGGACGAACTGCTTCGGCTGCCATGGCGAAACTAAATCATGCTGATGCGATCATCTTTGATTTGCGCGACAATCCTGGCGGTTATGCAAACATGGTCGCGCTTATCGCGACGTACCTCGTCGATCGACCCACGCACCTGAACGACTTTTACGATCGCAGCCAAAACTCCACCGAGGAGAGCTGGACATTGCCGCCCGTTCCAGGAAACGCACTCGCCGATAAACCGGCTTTCGTTCTGACTTCCTCCACGACCTTTTCCGCCGCGGAAGGGTTCAGCTATGACCTGAAGATGCTGAAGCGCGCGACGCTCGTCGGCGAAAGGACGTCCGGCCGGGGCCATATGGGTGCGCCGCATCGAATTGACGATCACTTCACAATCCGCGTCCCCAGCATGAAAGTCATCAATCCCATCTCCAAAACCAACTGGGAAGGGACGGGCGTTGAGCCCGACGTGAAGGTGAAAGCTGCCGACGCACTGAGAACTGCGATAAATTTGGCGGAAGGCAACCTGCAGAAGTAAGAAAAACTGGGTCCAGCCAACCGGGTCGGTTTGTGTTTGTGGTGACATGACCTCCGGTATTTGAAAGGCCCCGCGCTGCACTGTATAACTTTGACCAGCACCCGTGTCAGAACCCGCTTCCAATCCAGATGTTCCGCCTAAGCCCCGCGGATGGGCGCTGGTAGCCGCTGGGCTACTTCTTCTTGCTCTTGCTCTCGTTGTTC
Organism: Candidatus Sulfotelmatobacter sp.; assembly: GCA_035568275.1. Taxonomy (GTDB): domain Bacteria; phylum Acidobacteriota; class Terriglobia; order Terriglobales; family Acidobacteriaceae; genus Sulfotelmatobacter. The sequence goes on along the minus strand of DATMOO010000029.1, from coordinate 20,341 downwards.
TCTACACCGGGCAACGAGCATTCCTGAGTCCGCTAGCGCTCCTCGTAGTTGCGGCGATTGGTCTGGCCGCTCTCCTTTTGCAACTCCGCTTGCGGAAAGACCTCGACCGGAGAATTCACGCGCCCTTGTGGTTGAATGTCTTAGGCCTCATATTCGCCGTCAGCGCGGTGTTGACCGACTTCCTTCATCTCAGCTCGAACATCATGCTGGTTGTCGCCCTCGCTGCCGTCGTCTGTTTCGCGTTCAGCGGCATGAGCGTCCTCCGCTCTCTCCGCAAACAAAAGAACTAGACGCTGGCGTCCAGCCAGGCGACCGCTGATCGATAAAATCCAAGTCCAGAAAAATACTTGATGTGGCGTGAACGGGCGAGCAAACGTCCGGAAGGCGAACGGCTGACAGACTATCTCTTGAACTCCACTGCCACGGTGGTTTCTACTACCGCAGGTTCCCCGTTGATTCGGTAAGGTTCAAATTTCCACCATCGCAGTGCATCCATCGCCGCTCTAGCTAGAACGTCGGGCCCGTTGAGCGCATGCATGCGGAGCACGGCTCCATCCCGCCCCACAACGATGTCAAGAGCAATGGTTCCTTCCAGACCCTGCTTCCGCGCCTCTGCGGGATAGACAGGTTCCACTCGATGCACCAGCAGTTTTTCCATGACTTCCGCAGCGACTTGCGCGCGCGGTTTTTCCACGGTGTCCGCCTGGGCACTTCTCAAGCCGAACTCCAGAGCCTCCCACCCCCGATTCCAGCGCCACCAGCAAATGGCCGCACTCAGCAGGAGGAACAGGCCGACCAGCCACCACCCGCGCCGCTTTCGCTTTGCCCTGCTGGGAGGCTTCGCACTGATCCTTGCGTCCGAGCTTTTCCTCGGCTCGTTCTCTCTCTGCTCCAGCGGGTTCGCCGTTACAGACACCGACGGGTCCTCCGCTATCGCCCTCGCCTCTCTTGCCCAGTCGCGGATCGATGCCCGCTGTTCCGCCGAAAGCGCAACGAACTCCAGCCCACAGCGCAGCTTGTCCTGGTACCGTACCAACGCCCGCGTTCGCAGCGGCTCCGCCAGCGGGCGCAAGTGCAGTTCCACGCCCACCGATTCCCCGGTCACAAGTTCCCCTGCGATGATTGCAGCCACGCCACGTTCGCACACGTTGACCGATCTCCCCGGCACCGTATCCGGAACCCCCGAGCGAAGTACTGTCAGGTCCACCTGCGCCTGCACCAGAAAGCGCGGCACGCGGCGCCTCGACGGTCCGCTCCAGCCCTCGGTTTGTGCTCCCGCAGCCATTAGCTTTTGGTTCCCAGTGGCAGAGCGGCGCTTTAGCGCTGCGTTGGATCGCCTAAACAACCCGGGCTTGTGCCCCGGTGGCTTATCGTCTCAACTCCACAATCTCGCTCCCGCGCGCCAACAACGCCACACTTGCCATCCCGATGAACAATCCGTGTTCCACCACACCCGGCATCTCGCTCAATTCCCGCGCCAGCCTGTCAGGGTCCGGTATCTCTCCAAAGCGGCAATCCAAAATGTAATTGTTCTCGTCCGTCAGATAAGCGTTACCTGCAGCATCACGCCGCAGTTGCACCTCTGCTCCCATTGTGACAACCCGCTTGGCGACCAGCGCCTGCGCAAACCGGATCACCTCTACCGGCAAGGGAAACTTTCCCAGCCTATGCACTTGTTTCGATGCATCCGCCACAACAATCATCTGCCGCGTAGCCGACGCCACAATCTTCTCCCGCAGTAGCGCCCCGCCGCCGCCCTTAATCAATCGCAACCGCGGATCGACTTCATCCGCCCCATCGACGGTGACGTCGATTTCCTGGCAATCGTCCAGCGTAATCACCGGGATCCCCAAACTCACTGCCAACTCCCGAGACCGGATCGAAGTTGGGATGCCACGAACGCGCAGCCCATCCTTCACCTCTTCCCCAAGCAGCTTGATAAAATGCGCCGCCGTCGACCCGGTGCCCAGCCCCACAACCTGCCCGTCTTTCACAAACCGCAAACTCGCCCGTGCTGCCGCTTCCTTCTCCTGATCATTCGCCATAGAGATTGATAGTCGACCTTCCACCAAAACCGCTCTGATAGACATCGCCGCCACTACACATCACACCCACAAGACGCCCAGGACGAGCCAGCACCGCGGGACTAAACATCACCTCGGGCGGAACATCGCCTCGGGGCTAAACATCACCCCGGATTAGACATCACCCGAACTAGACATCACCCCGGCTAAACATCACTCGGGGCGAGGACTTCACCGTGGAAGAGCGGCGCTTTAGCGGCGCGTCAAACGCCTTTTTGACTCCGGGCTTCAGCCCCGGTCATCCCACGCTTCTCTCGATGTAAATCAAATATCCTGCCAACACCAGTCCAAACAGTACGGTCAGCGCCGTCACCAGGTCCAGCACAAATCCCGCCGGCTCAAACCTCCCCTGATCCAGGCGCTCACGTGTCTTGCGATATCGAACCAGCCCGCCGACTACCAACAGCACACCCAAAATGATCGACGTCGCTCCCATCCACACCGACAGGCCACTGCGGTGCACCGGATGCCCCTGCAAAGCCGTCAACTGCCGCAACGCGATCGAGAAGCGCCCAATGGCAAATCCGAAGACCACGATTGCCGCACCGGTTCGTACCCACGCGAGAAACGTCCTCTCATTCGCGAGATGATCCCTCGCCCGGTTGGAATTCGATTCAGAAGTGACGTTTGAATTGTCGATCACAGGCTTGGTCTAACGCCAGCATTATTCCACAGCCTTGGCAATCAACGCGCCCGCTCCGGCAAGATTCTTCGTCAGTTCGGCTGGGAACCCATGGCGTTCGCGCAGGTACTCTGGATCGTTGTACGAAACCGTAACCTTATTCTGGGCATCTTCTGCCACGAGCGCCTTCAAGGGCAAATCAATCGCCAGACTGGGAGTCGCCACCATCAGCGGCGTTCCACCTTTCGGGCTGCCCAAGATGAGAAGCTTCGTCGGCGGCATCTTCAACCCAACTTTCTCAGCCTCACCGCTGTGATCGATCAGTGCAAATATCTGCAGACCTTTTTCCCCGAAAGCGGCTTGCAGGCGCCGCACTGTTTCCTCGATCGAATATCGGCTGGCGACTCGAATCAAACCGTTGTCTTTTGCCATGGAATTTCTCACCGCACCAGGTCAGGATCATGCTGGTAGATTGTATGGAAAATACTCGAAGTACTCCAAGTTTGCCGAGTTGGAAACCATCTGGGCCCCAAGCAAGGGTGTAAACTCGCCTGCTGGCCGATTCGTAGACGGCGGGCGCTAAGGAGCAGTCATGGACCCAAACATTCCCGCTGGAATCATCCTTGGTTTCATTGCCTGGTTTTTACTGCGCTATCTTGCTGGCGGCATTTATACCGTCGATCAGAATGAGCGCGCGGTGAAGACTAACTTCGGACGCGCCGAGCGCATTCCCGGAGCTACCACCCTCAACGATCCGATCTCGGCGGGACTCGACCCTGACGAAAAAGAGCGCTATCAGTATCCCCAGGTTCGCGTCATCATGCCCGGGGGGCCTTACTTCAAGTGGCCTTGGCAAAAAATTTATAAGATTTCCATCGCTACCCAGACCGTGAATATGGCATTCGATCCGGAATTTCCGGGCGCAAATCAATCAGGCACGATCGTCGAGGCAGTCACCAAGGATCAGTTGAATACCGGGTTAACCGGCCAGATCCGCTACCGCATCTCTGAGCGAAATCTCTACGCCAATATCTTTGGCGTCAAGCATCCGATCGCTCATGTCATGGGCTACTTCGTATCCGTCTTGCGTGAGCGCATTGCCACGTTCGAGGCGCCTGCAACTCCCGGCGCCGACGCCAGCAGCAGCGGCATCTCCATCAACGACCTCCGCAAGAATCTGCGCGATCTGAATGAACACATGGACCGCGAGTGCAGTTCCTCGGAAGCACGCTATGGCATTACACTCGACGCCTCACTGATCACCGGCATTGATCCGCCACCGGAAGTAGAATCCGCGCTTGCCGCCATCAACACAGCGCACAACATGGTTTCTTCCGATGTAAGTCTCGCCCAGGCCACCGCCGACCAGCGCATCGAGCAATCGAAGCGCGCCGCAGAAATTGAAACCCTGAAAGCCCAAGCGGAAGTTCAGCCTCTTATTTCTCTGGCAAGTCAGTTGTCAGAATTAAAGGGAACGGGTGAAGGAGCCTTACACGCCTACGTGCGCAACGTTCGTCTCGGCCTTTTTGGTAATGCTCACCAGGTTGTCGTGGAGACTAAGCAATGACTTTCCTCATCGCTGCCGCTGCCACATTTATCGGCTCCTTCGTCCTCGTACCGGCAATCTTCTGGCTACTGCGTTTCTTCGGGTTTTACGCCATCGTGCCGGAGCGCACCTGCTGTGTATTCGTACTCTTTGGCAAAGTTGTCGCGGTGATCGACGAACCTGGTCTGCATCTTCTGCTGTTCAAACTTGGCCTGAAAGCGCCGATTGTCCGCTGGCTCGGCCGCCTCTACGTCCTCGACATGCGCATTGACCAGCAATATCTCCGCAGCCAACCGGTGAACTCCGAAGAAGGTGCGCCGATGGGCATCGGTATCTGGTACGAGATGTTCGTTAGCGATCCCGTAGCGTTCCTGTTCAAAAACGCCGATCCCCGCGGCTCGCTGGCTACCAACGTGAGTAATTCCACCGTCCGCTGCCTGAGCAACTTGAAACTTGCCGACTTATTGCAGAACCGTCACGCCATGAGCCAGACTGTCCGCGCCGAGGTCTCCCCGCAATCCCACGAGTGGGGATACAAGCTCGGTTCGGTCTACATCCGCAAGGTCCACTTCCGCGACACCCAGATGATCAAGCAGATCGAAGAGAAAGTCGTGAACCGATTGCGCCAAGTCACCTCCTCCATTAAGCAGGACGGCGCCAACCAGGTAAGCATCATCACGAGTACCGCGGAGCGCCAGGCGGCCGTGGAATTTGCTAAAGCAGCCGCAATGAGGCCGCGCATTGTCGGAGAAGCCTTAAACAAAGTCGCGGCCGACCCGGAAGTCGAAGCGGCCATGTTTGAGATTCTCGAGATTCAGAAGATCGTCGACAGCAAGGCGCGCATAACCCTGATTCCGGAAAAAGGCGGCATACTTCCCGAACTGCTGGCTTCCGCATCGCGTTCTCCAGACGTAGCAGGGCCATCACAGCCAGTCCGATCTAAGATTCCGACCAAAGCCCAGGCATAAGCCGCACTCGGATAGAGTAACCACGGAGAAACAATCATGGAAAGATCGTGGCAGTCGATTATCGCTAAGTGGCCCATGGCAGTCGCCCTTGGACTATGTGGCATTTTTGCTAGTCACAGCGCCACCGCCCAGGCCGAGTACCACCCCACGCCCGAGAATCTGCAGGCGCGCCGCGATTATCAGGACATGAAATTCGGCATGTTCATCCATTGGGGCGTCTACAGCGTGCTCGGTGATGGCGAATGGGTCTTTCACGAGCGTCATCTCAAGGTCGACGAATACAACCGCCTGCCTGTATTCTTCGATCCAGAAAAGTTCGACGCCAAGACTTGGGTGTCGCTCGCCAAAGCCGCCGGCATGAAGTACATCACGATCACGTCGCGCCATCACGATGGCTTCGCCATGTTCGACTCCAAAGTTTCCGACTGGAACATCGTGGCTCGCACACCGTACAAGAAAGACCCGCTGAAAATGCTGGCCGATGAATGCCATCGCCAGGGCATCAAGCTCTTCTTCTACTATTCGCAGCTCGACTGGCACAATCCTGACTACTATCCGCGCGGCGCCACCGACTGGCCCAACGGCCGCCCCGACCATGGCGACTGGAACGCCTACCTGGACAACTACATGGACGGCCAGCTCGCCGAACTCCTCACCAACTATGGCCCCATCGGCGGCATATGGTTCGACGGCATGTGGGATAAGCCCAACGCCGACTGGCACCTCGATAAGACTTACGGGCTGATTCACAAGCTGCAACCCGCCGCGCTGATCATCCCGAATCACCATCAGACGCCGCGCCCCGGTGAAGACGTTCAGACTTTCGAGCGCGATCTCCCCGGCCAGAACACTGCCGGATTCAATACCAAATATGTGAGCGGCGAGATTCCCCTCGAAAGCTCCGACACTCTGAACGGCTCCTGGGGCTTCAATATCGGAGACAGCGCCTACAAGAGCGTAGCCGAAATCGAACGCCGCCTGGTCCGCGTCGCAGGGAACAACTCCAACCTGCTGCTGAACATCGGCCCTTACCCGAACGGCGAGATCGATCCTCAGTTCGTCACCCGTCTCCAAGCTGTGGGAGAATGGCTCTCAAAGTATGGAGACTCCGTGTATGGAACTCGCGGAGGCCCAATCCCTCCCGGCGACTGGGGAGTAACGACTCAGAAGGAAAACAAGATCTACGTGCACGTGCTGAGCTGGAGCGCCCCACTGTTGGCTCTTCCGCCAATTGGGACGAGAGTCTCCAAGGCACAATCGCTGCTAGGTGGCGGAGCCGCAGAATTCACTCAAGACTCAAATGGAATAGTCTTGAAGCTTCCGCAACCGACTAACGGCGAAGTCGATCGCGTGATCGTCCTGACGTTGGCCCGATAGCAACTGGCGCAACCCTCGACGCGGCTGCCCGAGCCTTCGGTTTTCTAAGACTGGGAACGATGCGGCCGGCTGAGAGGAAGTCTTAACGGGAAGCTCGCGTTCCTTCACTTTGGCCTTTTGGCAGCTACAGCGTCCGACTTCGCCGCAGCCGCATTATCCGTCTTTCCCATGTCAATCCAAACCGCCTTGAGGTGTCGGTTGGAGTCTGAGGTCAGGATCGTGCTGGTTTGCGTCGCAGTGCCATTCGCCCCCGGCCGCACGATATCGATCGCTTCCTGCGTGACGTGCAGGTCGGCTCCTGGATCCCCCGGATTCACCTGCTCCACCCGCTGCGCCATGCTATGTCCACCACCCGCTCCCGTCCGCTGTACCGTGCTCTCTCTCCGCACGAGCCGTAAACCCTCATCTCCCGCCTGCCCCGGAACATTGGTGGAATAAGTTTCCGTGGTTTCAGATTCTTCTGCCGGACCACCCGCCGACTTACTCACCGTGCGCTCGGCAACTGCCATCTTGCCGTTCGCATCCGGCCGCAGCACGCGCTCTTCTTTCGTGCTCCCCCCACCCGTTTCCGGCGTTGTCGTCCCCTCGCGAACTTCGCTGAGTGTCCAATGTCCCGCACCATCCGAAAGGGACGTCGACCTGCTGAACTCGACCGCCTTGGCGTCGGTCTGGCTTTCGCGCTCTACGATCTGCACGGTTGGCGCGAGGCCTCCACTCCCGTCAGCGGAAAACACTGTGGTCCTGGTGTCGCGGACGCCGGGACTAACCTGCTTTGAATCGATGAGTGCGCGCTGTACCACCTGCAATGCGCCATTCCCGTCAGGATTCGAGATCGTGCGGGTCATCTTCCTCTCCCCGTCGGGGAAACTGCGCGATTCTTCTTTTGTCTCTTGTGTAAGAGTTCTTTGCCCGTCAGCAGTCCTTCCGTAAGAACGCTCGACGTTGCGCACGGTGGTACCGTTCACTCGCACCGACTCCCGTTCGATCTCGGAGTAAGGGACATAGCGCCCGTCCGGCCCCTTCGCTTCAACAACGGTCTTCTCGATCACCCGGCCGTCGGCTTCGGAGTGCGTAGTGCGGGTTCGTGTAGGATTTGCCGTTCCGGTTTGATCTATCGGTTGGCTGCTAGTCGACCAGGAACTATCGGTGGGGTTACTCTGCCCGCGTCCGGTCTGCGATATGCCGGCGACAAGCCCCAGAACAATCAGCGCACCACGAATCGCCACTCGGTTGTTGGACCGCATGGGAACATTATCTGTCATTCCTCGCCATCTTGCTCTGCTCAATCGCGCTCAGCCGAATCACCGCCGCGGCGGCGCTGTAGCGAACTTTCGTATTCTTGTCCGAGAACTTTTCCACAATGTGAGGCAGCAAGGATGCATCCCCGCGCTGCGCGATAGCCTCCACCGCTGCAGCTCGAACGATCCAATCTTTGTCATGGGTTGCCTTGACGAGCGCACGACCACTGGCAGGGTCTGGATCATGCGCCAGTAGAGTAGCCGCCACCGCCCGTACTGGATTCGGATCCTTCTTATGCACGGTTCGCCACGCATCCCATCCGATTCCCGCAAACGGGACGAACCCGATGCCTTCAGACAATCCAATCTGGGCCAGTTCCTTCGGGTTTTTCAGAGTTGCCAGTTTCTGAGCAATCAGTCCATCGCCAGCCTTGCGTTCTCCGATCAGCAGGTCGTAGTAGACCGCGTACGCCGACTTCTCGTCCTTCAGCTCGCGCAATGACTGAGCAGCAGCCATGACCACCGGAATCTTCTTATCTGCCAGGGCACCCTGCAGTTTCGGGATCGATTCCTTTGCATTCATCTGCCCGAGCGCGGTAGCTGCCGCGCGGCGTACGTCAGCATTTGGATCGCTCAGGGCGTTCTCAGCCAGTTGCCGCGCCTGCGAGTTGTCCCGCAGCAATCCCAGCGCTCGGATTCCGTTGGTCCTCGCGCTGGCACGCGGCGAGAGAGCCGCCGTCATGAGCATGTCCCAAGCCTTGTGCTGGGGAGATTCGATATCCTGCGCCGGTTCAGCCAGTGACAACGCCCCCAAAAAGCAAGCCATCACCAAGCACGTCGCTAGCCTGAAGATTCTCATAACGCAGATACGTGGGCTGGCAGCTCAGCCTCAACAGTTAAGATGCGACTCTCAGGAGATTCGTTAGGAAGGGTTTTTGCCCTACAGGATGAACCGTGCTAACACGAGGAAGGAATCCTATACCCGAACTGGGCCGCCCGGTTTCTCACTTTCTCCGATCCAAGGCAAGATCGTTGCGGCCCACGTTCTACTCGACGACAGACCAATCGACTTCACTCAAGAACATATGCGTTCTTTGGTGACCTTCGCCCAAACCGACTGGCTCATTGTGCTTGCATCGAGCGCAATTGACAATCACCACAAGTTCTAGCACCGGGACGCCCAAGGGATCCATGCAAGAACTGGCAGCGCCCCCGCCGCCGGTCCCTTCACTCACTCGAATCTTTGATCCGAGCCTCTACGTCCCTAACTTCGTTCTAGTACGACTGCACAATCTTCTCCAACGCAAACCGGCTTCGGATCACCAGCGTCGCTCCCTTGGCCTGCATTAACTGTTTCTTCTTGAACTCTGAGAACAACCGGCTCACGGTTTCTCGCGTTGTCCCGATGATCTCTGCAATCTCCTCGTGCGTAAGCGTCAATTTCACCTGCGAAGACCCATCACTCTGTGCCGACTTCGTAGACCATGAAAGCAGCAGTTTCGCGAACTTCTCCGAAGGCGACGCTGCCAGCCCCAGAGTTCGGATCTCTTCGTATGCCGTGTAGTAGTTTCGGCTCAATTGCTGCGCCACCCGCATCGCGACCTCAGGAAACTCTCTCAGGAACTGCTGCAGCGAATCCCGCGGAATAAAATTCGCCTGCCCCGGCTCCATCATCTCCGCGGTGACTTCGTATGGAACGTTCGAAATCACAGCGTTTAATCCCAGCACATCCCCAGAGTCCGAGATTTTCGTGATGATCGTTTTGCCTTCCCTCGACGTCGTCGACAGCTTCGCCTTCCCACTGCAGAGCACGAACACACCGCGCGACAATTGCCCTTCAATGAAGAGCATCGCACCCTTCGGATAGACCGCCGTCGATTTGATCTCATTCAGCCTCTGGCTCGCTGGTACCGATAAATTGCAGAATAGGTGTTCACCTCTACTAGGACAGGTCGTGCAATTGTCGAGAATGTTCAATCCGTATGGAGCTCGCATCAGCAAACCTCCTGAACGGGTATCAAGGCCCCGGCTACCCGGCTGTGCCTCAACCCACACGAGCCATGGTACGCCTAGAACCATTCCCGAAGCCACCTGGAATCGGGGCCGGGTAGATGCCTATCTGAAAGAAAACAGGTAAGTTATATCGCTCGGGTTAAAGTATGGCTGGCTTTGGTCTGATGCCGAATACCCCGAATTTGGGGCATTTCCCTCACGTGGGTGTGTGATCTGCATCACTCCCGTATGTGATTGATCCACCTCCAGTTGCAAGCTACACAAGGCTTTCACCGCAAAGAACACGCAGGAACACCAAGGAAGGCCCGGCTGTCCTTGGTGGACCTTCGTGTCCTTTGTGGTTCAAGCTTTTCGGCGTCCTGACCTAGGGACCGACGGCCACCTGCAGCATCGAGGGTGTCTGCATCCTTTCTCGGTAAATAATGTTCCTGGCGGGCACCTCGCCCACCGCGTCCACATGCACCACATATCCACCCCGAGGCAACGTCTCGCCGAACGGCAATTCCTGGCCGACCGTCCCCCGCCGCAATAGAAAGTGCTGATACCCGATCGCTACAGCCCGCCCATTCTCCGGCACCGCCAGCACAATGAACGTCAAATCGATGTCATCCGGCGTAGTATTCGAAATCTCCGCACTTCCCTCGATCCTGTTCCCGTTCACGTGCGCCGGATTCTTCCAGCTGAGCACCATCGCCGAGTGCACTCGCAGCGTGAATGCCTTCTGCACCGATCGCTGTGGCTGCCCGCTATCCGTCACGGAAATGGTGAATTGGAAATCCCCCGTGTGCTCCGGTGACCCGTGCAGAAGGCCGTCATGCTCGAGTTTGAGCCCTAGCGGAAGCGCGCCTTTCTCCACCCGCCAATGCAACGGAGGCACGCCTCCATGGGCACGAAAGCGAACCTCATAAGAAGCATGCGGATAGGTTTCCGGCAACTCGGAGTCGTTTTCAATGATGAGGTCAGATTCGCCCGGCCCCTGCGACGCGTCCTCCTGCAAACCGGCTTGCGGCTCGCTGATCGGAAGCGAAGCCACCTGACAGACCGGTATGCCCGACGCGAACCCAACCGCCGCCACCATGAAAACCCGACGAATGAAAGAAGATCTGCTCACTTTGCTTCCTTTGAGCCTAAACTGCTATCCGGCTCAGACAATAGATGGGCCTGATTTCCTGCGATTCCGAACAGTATTCCCAATGAATGTTCCTCGAGCCTTTTTTTGCGTCCGGAATCGCCAAAACACGAACGTCACATTGACGGGTATTCTAACTTTCTGGAAAACTACATAGAGGTTAGTATTGATCTCTAGTCCCAGCGTTTTTCATTAGATGGAACTTCTGCTCAACCTTTTCTGGCTGTTGCTGGCGATGCCCGCCTACTGGCTGTGGCGTTACTCCAGAACTGCCCCCCAGAGACGCAAGTTTAATGCTCTCCAATGCTTCCTGGCACTCGGATGCTTGCTCGTCATTCTCTTCCCTGTGGTATCGGCCAGCGACGACCTGCGCGCCATGCGGGCCGAAATGGAGGAGTCCTCAAGCAAGAAAAGCACCTGCCAAGTTGCCGGCGACAAGCATAACTCCTTGAAATGGCAGGCTCAGCCCTCCGCCCTGGCTTCCGATTCCTCCTCGTGTGGATTCAGTGAACTGGCCTGGCACTGGGTTCCGGCTTCGGTCTCATCTTTGTCTTCTGCCCGTGCGATTGCGCGATCCGATCGCGCTCCTCCTCGCGTCGTCCTCGCATAGTTCGATAGCCGCCCGTTCCTGCGAAGCAACGACGGCCACTTTCTTCCTCCTCCACAACAGTTGCGCGGAACCGATGTCTCGATGCTTCCGCCCCACGGGCAGGTAGATATTCCGCCAGGGCCACAAGGCGCCATCGCCTGCCAGCACGGAGAGCTTCATGCGGTCGAGATTGCTGATTGCAGTTGCCGTTGTTCTGGGCAATATCATCCTGTGGTGCCAGACACCACCCCAGCCGGGTGGGTCTCCGCCTCAGCAAGTCTGGACATGGGACCGGGTCAAGGAACAGTTTCAGCGCAACAACACCACTCTCCTTGCCAGCAAGCTCAATATCGACGAACTGAAAGCTCAGGAGATCACTGCACACCTCCGCCCCAACCCTGATTTCACGCTGACCGCCGACGGCACGCAGATCAGCCCGAGTCACGGAGTTTGGCAGCCCTTCGCCGGGACCTTTGTCTCCCCCGGGGTCAGCTACCTGTTCGAGCGTCGTAACAAGCGCGGCCTGCGCTATGAGGCTGCCAAGCAAGGCACGGCGATCGGTGCCGCGCAGTCGTCAGACACCGAGCGCACCCTGCTCTTCAACTTGCGCACAGCATTCGTAGGTATCCTCCAGGCGAAGGCCGTGCTGCGTCTCGCGCACGATAACCTTGAGTACTACGATAAAATTCTGAAAGTTAGCCGCGACCGCTTTCAGGCCGGAGACATTGCCCGCATCGATCTGGACCGCCTGGAACTGCAGCGCCTCCAATACGAGTCGGATCTACAGAACGCAGAAGTCAATCTGCGCACGACCAAAATCAATCTCCTCGCCCTGCTCGATGATCGCCGCCCGGTCGACAGTTTCGATGTAGAGGGAACGTTCGACTTCCGCGACGATCTTCTTCCTCTCGATGACTACCGCAAAGAAGCCCTCGACGCCCGACCGGACCTTCGTGCCGCCCTGCTTACGGTGAAGCAGGCTGAAACGAATTACAAGCTGGCCGAAGCTGACGGCTCGACCGACCCAACCATTGGCCTCTGGTTCACCCACAACGGCTCGTTCAATAACCCCGACGCGCTGAACACCATTGGCGCCAGTGTGAGCATCCCGTTGCGCATCTTTGACCGCAATCAGGGTGAGAAGCTGCGCACAAAGATCGACATCAGCCGCAACGAAAAATTGCGCCAGGGCGTCGAGACGCAGGTCTATAGCGACGTCGACTCTGCCTACGCCACGCTCAATAGCAACATCAATCTGCTGAAACCCTACAAGCGCCAGTACCTGGAACAGGCTGTGCGCGTGCGTGACACAGTTTTCTTCTCCTACCAGCACGGTGGCGCATCGCTGTTGGACTTCCTGAATGCCGAGAGCGAATACCGCTCGGTGGAACTGAACTATGTGAACCTCGTCGGCTCCTATCTCACGGCGGCGGCTCAGATAAACCAGGCAGTAGGGCGCGAGGTGATTCAATGAAAGTAGTTTTCCTCACCGCAATCATTCATCTCGCCCCGGGGGGGCGTCTGATAATAGCCCGGCGCTTGCAGCGCCGGGGAGCCTTCGGTCCGATTCCGCGTCCCGTAGGGACGCCTGAACCCTTCACCCGATGTCGCAAATGGAGAATGGTCCGTTACATCCCGGTGGCGATCCTGCTCGCGGCGCTCACAACCGCATTGGGATGTTCCCGCGACACTCCCGCCGCCACCAGCAAACCTCCCGTCACGATTGATCCCGATGTTTTCACCGCCGATCATCCAGAGCTTTTTAAAACTGCGAAGGCCGAGCTTCGCAAGCTTCCGACGCAGGTCAGCGCAAACGGCGTCGTTTCTCCCGATGTGAATCGCACGATCCACGTCACCTCGCTCGGCGCCGGCCGCGTCGTGGACCTCAAAGCCAAACTGGGTGACACGGTCCAAAGAGGCCAGACCCTGCTCGTGATCTCGAGCCCCGACCTCGCCGGCGCCTTTGCGGATTACCAGAAAGCCAAAGCCGACGAAGCGTTGTCGCACAAAGCCCTCGATCGCGCCCAGATGCTCTACGATCGCGGCGCAATCGCGACGAAGGATCTCGAAGTGGCTCAAGACGCCGAGGACAAAGCCAAAGTCGATGTGGAAACCGCCGATCATCATGTCAGGATTCTCGGTGCCGATCCCGCCAAACCGAGCCCGCTGATCGAATTGAAAGCACCGGTTTCCGGCACGATCGTGGAACAAAACGTCGCCGGAGCCGAGGGCATCAAGAGCCTCGATAACACTCCCAACCTTTTCACCATCGCCAACCTGTCCGAGGTCTGGGTCGTGTGCGATGTCTTTGAGAACGATCTCGGCGAAGTCCACCTGGGTGACGCTGCCGAAATTCGCCTCAATGCTTTTCCGGATCGCGTCCTCAAAGGCAGGGTCGCCGATATTTCGCGCGTGCTCGATCCGAATACCCGTTCCGCAAAAGTCCGGATCGTGCTCCCCAACCCTGACGGTTCTCTCCGGCCCGGCATGTTCTCCGTAGCTACGTTCCGCTCGCGAAAGCTGACAGACCGGATCGTGGTCCCCTCCACGGCCATCATGCGCCTCCACGATAAAGACTGGGTGTTCCGCAAAGAGGGTGCGAATCAGTTTCGCAAGATTGCCATCGTCGCCGACGGTCTGGCTCCCGATGGCATGCAGGAAATCCGTGACGGTGTAAAGGCCGGCGACGAAGTCGTGACCAATGCCCTCGAATTCTCCACCGAAGTGGCGGAAAAGCGAGCGGGGGAATAGGGAATGATCCGCAAGGCCATCGATTTCGCGCTCGCCAACCCCTTACTGGTGCTCGGAGGCGCGCTCGTCCTGTTCGTGTGGGGCATCATCTCGTTCCACGCCCTGCCGATCGAGGCCTATCCCGACGTCGCCGACACCTATGCCCAGGTCATCACGCAATGGCCCGGACACGCTGCCGAAGAAGTCGAGCAGCAGATCACGGTTCCGCTGGAAGTCGAACTGAATGGAGTCGCCCACCTCACGCATTTGCGCTCTGTATCTCTGATGGGCCTATCCGTCATCACGATCATCTACGACGACGACATCACCACGTTCAATGCCCGCCAGGAAGTCCTCGACAGGCTCCAGAACGTGACTCTGCCCACCGGCGTGTCGGCGGGGATCGGTCCAGACTACAGCCCCATCGGCCAGATCATGTTCTACACGCTGACCAGCACGAATCCGAAGTATGACGTGATGGAACTGAAAGCGCTCAACGACTGGTTCGTCGTGAACCAGCTCAAATCGGTCCCCAACATCGTGGATGTCAATCCTTTCGGCGGACCTACGCGCGAATACCAGGTCCAGCTCGATCCCAACAAGCTGGTCTCCTACGGCTTGGCGTTGCCGCAAGTTGAACAGTCGTTGGTCGCCAACAACATCAACGCGGGCGGTGGATTCATCGAGCGCGGGCAACAGGCCTTGAACGTCCGCGCTGTCGGCCTCATGCAGAGCACGGACGACATCGGGGCTACCGTCGTGAAAGTGCAGAACGGAACTCCGGTGCGCGTCCGCGATCTGGGAATCGTCGTGCAAGCTCCCAAGGTCCGTCTTGGGCAGCTCGGAAAAACCATCCGCAATAAAGACGGCACCATCCTCAACGACGATGATGTCGTCGAAGGAATCGTCCTGCTGCGCAAAGGCGCAGTCGCGGAAACCACGCTCGATGCCTTACACCAGAAGATCGATCAACTGAACGGTACCGAGGGAAAAGCTGGCCTGTTACCGGTCGGAGTCAAACTCGTCCCCCACCTCGACCGCAGCCAACTGATGCATCACACCACGCACACCGTTCTGCGCAACCTGACTGACGGCGTACTTCTCGTCACCCTGGTTCTGTTTCTCTTCCTCGGCAACGTACGCAGCGCTCTGATCGTCGCCATAACGATCCCCTTTTCTCTGCTCTTCGCCGCCATCCTTCTCGATCTCCGCCACATCCCCGCAAACTTGCTCTCGCTGGGCGCACTCGACTTTGGCATGGTCGTCGACGGCTCGGTCGTGATGGTCGAGAACATCCTTCGCCACACTTCCTTCGGGGATCACAAGAAGACTTTCCGCGAAATCGTCGCGGTGGCCGCACACGAGGTGCAGAGGCCGGTATTCTTCGCCCGCGTCATCATCATCGTTTCGTACCTTCCGATCTTTACCCTGCAACGTGTCGAAGGTCGCCTCTTCAGCCCCATGGCCTGGACCGTCGCATTCGCCTTGCTCGGGGCCCTGGTCTTCGCGCTTTTCATCGCGCCCGTGCTTTGCAACTACTTTTTCAGCCGCGAACTGAAAGAGTGGCGTAACCCGGTGCTCGAATGGCTGAACCGCAGCTACGCCCGCACTCTCGACTGGTGCTTCGACCATATGAAGTTCACCCTCGCGATGGGACTTCTCGCGTTAGGCCTGATGCTCTTTTTCGCCCTGAGCGGAATCATCGGTTCCGAATTTCTTCCTCACCTCGATGAAGGCGCCATCTGGGTACGCGGCACTCTCGCGCCCAGCACCGGGCCCTCCTCGAGCATCGCCATGGCAAAGAACGCGCGCATCATCATCGCGGGTTTTCCGGAGGTCCGGCTGGTGGTCAGTCAGGTCGGACGCCCCGACGACGGCAGCGACGCCAGCGGTTTCTACAACACCGAATTCTTCGTCGATCTTCTGCCGCGCGAGGAATGGCGCTCTGAGTTCCACGGCAAAAAAGATGAGCTGATCGCCGCCATGGATAAGGAACTTCAGCAATTCCCAGGCGTCGATTGGAATTTCTCGCAGCCGATTTCCGACAACGTCGAGGAAGCCGTCAGTGGCGTCAAAGGCGAGTTGGCTGTCAAGCTCTTTGGCCGTGATCTCAAGACGCTCGAGCAGAAGGCCGATGAGATGCAAGCCGTGATGAGCCGTATCCCCGGCGTCGCCGATCTCGGCACCTTCCAGGTCCGCGGACAGCCCAACGTCAACGTCAATGTCGACCGCGCCGCCGCCGATCGCTTCGCCATCAACGTCGCCGACGTCCAGGACGCGATCGAAACCGCCGTCGGCGGCAAAGCCGTCAGCCAGATCCTGATCGGAGAGCAGCGCTTCGACCTGACCGTCCGCTACCAGCCGCAATACCGGCGCTCGGTCGAAGACATCAGCAATATCCGCTTGCTCGCGCCGTCGGGAGAGCGTGTATCCCTCGCCCAGCTCAGCAAAATCACCCTCGATGACGGCGCATCGACGATCTATCGCGAAGGCAACCAGCGCTATATCGCCATCAAGTACAGCGTCCGCGGCCGCGACCTCGGCAGCACGGTCCGCCAGGCCATCGAAGAGGTCGGCAGGAAGGTAAAACTGCCCGAGGGATATCACCTCGACTGGACCGGCGAATACGAAAGCCAGCAGCGCGCCAATCGTCGCCTGGCCATCATCGTTCCCGTCACCTTGCTCCTGATGGCGTTCATCCTTTACTCCGCCTTCGGCTCATGGAAATGGGTCTTCCTGATCCTGGCCGTCGTCGCCCTTTCTCCGCTCGGAGGATTTCTGAGCTTGTTGATCACAGGAACGCACTTCAGCGTGTCATCCGGCCTCGGCTTCCTCGCGCTGATCGGAGTCTCGGTGGAGATCGGAGTCATCATGGTCGAGTACATCAACCAGCTCCGCACCCGCGGCATGCCTGTCCGCGACGCGGCCAAGGAAGGCGCAGCTCTTCGCCTTCGTCCCATCATGATGACGATGCTGGTAGCGACTCTCGGCTTGCTTCCCGCGGCCATGTCCCACGATATCGGTTCCGATTCACAGCGACCCTTCGCGATCGTCATCGTCGGCGGCCTAATCGTGGAACTGATCGTCAGCGTAATCCTGTGGCCAACGCTGTATGTCTTCTGGGCGCGCCCCGGAGACCGCCTGCCTCCCGCCGAACAAAGCTTCATGGCCGAAGGGGAGCATGTCGACTAAAAATGTAGCCCCGGACGCCTTCGTCCGGGGCGAGTCGCAAAGCGACGAGTGTCCGCGGCTCGTCCCTGCAAAGGTGACGCGCAAAGAAATCGGAGCCGATTGTGAAACCCGTTTGTGGAAGGGCGCTCCAGCGCAGTGTCAGTCGTGACGGATCGGGGCTTTAGCGTCGCCTCTGTGACGGAAGAGCGCACTCTAGCGTCGTGGGATTTGTGGTCGTGAGATTTGTGGAAGAACGGCGCTTCAGCGCCGCGTTAGGTCGGTGACAGAAGCCGGGCTTTAGCCCCGGTTGGGCCGGGGGTGTAACGGAACACGGCGAGTGCGCAATCTTGCCCGGCCCCCCAATTTTGCCTTTTGGATCAGATGTCCGTAACCTCCATCCCTAACTCTGCGATATACTTCCAGCACCACGCGGTAACTACTCCTTAGGATCTCACTCATGGCTGTCGGTGTACGCACGCTAGATCTGCGGAAGGTGTACCACTCTGCGCCTCCCCTCGGGGCCGGTGGCGGTTTCATCCCACGCTCCGACGCGAAAAATTCCAAGCAGCCGAAGCCCCAAATTACCGCTCTCGATGGCCTGTCGCTTCAGATCGAGCCCGGAGAAATCTTCGGACTGCTCGGGCCGAACGGCGCAGGCAAGTCCACCACGATTGGCATCCTTACAACGCGGGTGCGTCCGACTGGCGGCCATTCGTGGATTGGCGATCACGACGTCTGGAAGGAGCAAGCCACCGTAAAGCGTCTCATCGGAGTCGTGCCGCAACGTCCCAACCACGATTTCTCGCTGACGGCGCGCGAGATCCTTATTTTTCACGCGGCCTACTTCGGCATCCCGCCGAAAGAAGGCAGCAAGCGCGCCGACGAACTGCTCGAAAAATTCAAGTTGACCGATCGCGCTTCGCAGATGGTCCGCGGATTTTCCGGGGGCATGGCGCAACGGCTTTCGATCGCGCGCGCCATGATGCACGACCCGCAGGTTCTATTTCTCGACGAACCCAGCGCGGGTCTCGATCCGCAGACACGCATCCTGCTGTGGGAGATCATCCGCGAATACAACCAGCTCGGCAAAACTGTGCTGCTGACCACGCACAACATGGAAGAAGCCGACGCGCTCTGCCAGCGGCTCGCCATTGTGGATCACGGCAAAATAATTGCCCTGGGTACTCCGAATGAATTGAAACGATCGATCCCCGGTGGATTTCTGATTCGCCTGCACTTTGGCAAGCAGACGCCGGAACTACTCCAGCGTCTGCAAACGCTAGCCGGAGTTCGTGAAGTGCGTCCTCTCGACTCCACGGGCGCCGACGTCTATGCCGACCGCGGCGGATCGCTGATCCCCGAGGTAGCCTCGCTTGCAGCGGCTGTCGGCGCGGAATTGTCTGACGTTCACATCTCCGAGCCCAGCCTCGAGAATCTGTTCCTGCACCACACTGGAAGGAGTTTGCGCGATTGAACTGGAAAGCTTTTGGCGCGATGCTCGCCCGCGACGCCCAAGTGGCGCGGCGCAACATTATTCAGATCATGTTCCAGACGTTTCTGCAGCCCCTGCTCTTCGTCTTCATCTTCGGACGGGTCATGGTCGGCAGCGGATACATGCCAGTCAAATACAAGAGCATACTGCTGCCGGGCATCATCGCGATCAGCATGGTTTTCACGGGAATCTGGGCAGTCGCGATGCCGTTGATCGCTGAGTTCCAATGGACCCGCGAGATTGAAGACCGCCTCCTCGCGCCGATCGACATCTCGTGGATCGCAATCGAGAAAGTCGTTGCCGGCATGATTCAGGCGTTGCTCGCCGGGTTGGTCGTTCTCCCGCTCGGATGGCTGGTGTTGCGGCCGGGCGTCGATATCCGGATTCACGCCCCGCTCGAATTCGCGGCAATGATGTTGCTCGTCGCTCTGTTTTCCGCGTGCGGAGGCCTCGCGCTCGGCTGCTCCATGAATCAGCAGCATATCGGCCTGATGTTCAGCATGGTTATCACCCCGATGATCTTCTTCGGCTGCACCTACTATCCGTGGAGCGCGCTGAATACGTTCCCGATTCTGAAGAGGGTCGTGTTGGTGAATCCCCTGGTCTACGCCAGCGAAGGATTGCGCGCCGCTCTCGTGCCTCAGTTCCCGCATCTGTCGACTCCCGCGATCCTCATCGCACTGTGCTTCTTCGACATCCTGCTCCTGCTCGTGGGACTGCGGCAGTTTGAGAATAAGGCGATCAGCTAGACAACTGGCAGGCTGCTCGGAAAAATACTCAGCGCGCAAGCCTGATTTGAAAGGGCACGGTCTCCTGTGTGCGCGATCCCGGGATTTCTCGGAGAACGGTGGCTCCGGCCCCACCTCATGTCAGCCGCAGAGCGGCGAAACAATTTAGCCGAGGACGTAAGTCCTGGGTAGGTCGGAAAGAGAAGCACGAGTCCCGGGAGGGAGGGCACGCGTCTCACGCACACTCGTTTAGCCACTGAGTCACTCCGCGAAGTTCTAAGAGTGCTGAACCCAGGTTGATCTCCGGGTCAGGAAGATATCTTCGTTACAGGACTACAAAGGTCAGGAGTATCCGATCTAGGGGGCGGCTCACCGCATCGCGCGCTTTGCGCGCGTCCCCGGACGAGGCGTCCGGGGCTACATTTGGGTCGGGCTACATTCTTGGCCCATAAAAAGAGTTCCGAGGTGGTGTAGGATCCATTCGTCTCGGCCGGTAGCTCGCGTTTGACCCTCGCTGACCTGCTCTCGCTGCTTCCCTTGCGGGGCTGCTGCGCGCGATCTCGCTCGGGCTCCGGGCTCACCGCCAACCGGATAAATCTACCCTACGCCTCGGAACTCTATCCTGCCTTCAACATTTCTTCTCGGTTCTCCTCA
>DATMOO010000028.1:0-8482 GCA_035568275.1 Candidatus Sulfotelmatobacter sp. | reverse complement strand
GAACGGGAATTTCATCAGCACCTTTGTCGCTGCCGGTGGCAAACTCAATGCGCCTTGGGGCGTGGTGACGGCTCCATCTACCTTCGGCACGTTCCCCAACGCGATTCTGGTGGGAAATTTCGGGGATGGCACCATAAACGCGTTCGACACTACCGGGAAGTTTCTCGGGCAGCTCACCGATTCTTCAAAGAATGCATTGGTGAATCCTGGCTTGTGGGATTTGGTGTTCGGCGGAGGTGGTCCCTCCGGCGATCCGAACACTCTTTATCTCACGGCCGGAGGCGGCAACCAGCCGAATTTCCCGGCCGGCGGCAGCACAACTAGCGTGTTCGCCAGTGTTGTACCCGCGGCGGCGGTCGCGGGCCCAGATTTTTCCCTGACTCTCTCGAGTCAAAGCATCACCGTCGCGCCGGGCGCTTCGGCTAACCTGATGATCGGCGCCAGTGCTGTCGGAGGTTTTAACAGTCAAATCTCCCTCTCCTGCTCTGCGCCCGCTGGTCTGACGTGTGGTTTCAGTCCAACGACCATCTCTCCCGGATCGAGCGCGTCATCCTCGACCTTGACCATCTCTGCCGCCACGACCCCGCCAGCCACGGGTTACTCCCTCCCAGGCATTGCGGCTCTGCTACCTGGTATCGGAGTGTTCGGAACCATTCTCACGACGCGCAAACGGAAATCGCTTACGCGTAAGAGCATTTTATCGATGGGCGTACTGGGGTTGTTGGTCCTCATTTCACTGTTTTCGCTTGGTTGCAGTAGCAATACGAAAGGGCAAACACCTGCATCTCAGCTCACCTTGATGGTCACGGGAACATCCGGCTCATTAAGCCATTCCGCCCCTGTAACTATCACCGTTAATTAACCAGCCGGCGAAGGTGACTCCAGTTCACCTTTGCCCACTTTTCTTCATTAACGTTGGCGACGTGCGAGTGTTCGGGAATATTTGTCCGAGACGTCAGTTGTACCTTAGGAGAGGCTTCGAGACGAGGTCGCTGATGCTACTTCCAATCTCCCTGCGAAAAAGGCCCACATCGAGCATGGACTGGGGATGTTCCATTCCTTCCTTTTTGATGACGCCGAGTTGGAGTTCAAGACCGCGGCGAACATGGATGGTGGCTGTGTTAGATATCATCCAGTTCTTGCAGTTCACAGGGGCCGGACACCTCACCTTGAATCTTTCTGCGGCTTGCTCCGATGCAGAAAGCAGCTCACGAGGGAATGACATGGAGACTGTGCTCGATGAACGGTGTTCGTACTCTGTTGGCGATGCTACTCCTGGTTTGCCCACCTACGCTTCCAGCACAGGGCAGTCTTCCGGACGCGCCAGGCGCAAACCCTGCGAGGCCGACGATCTCAACTCCTGCAACGCTGACCCCAGTGGGCTATCTGCAATTCGAGAATGGTGTCTTGTATGCGGCTGATTCGCCTGAGTTCTCGAAACGTCTCGGCATCAATCAAGTAACAAAGCTAAGCATCAACGAGCGTATGGAGGTGCTGGCCCTGTTTGAGCCCTTCACGCACAGTACCGGCGCGGTGGTGTCAGGCAACCGACTGGGAGAGATTTTCGCAGGCATACAAGCGGTCATTCTGCAGGGTGCCGAGGAACGGCCGACGATCTCCGTCCAGTACCTGAGGCGGCTTTATGCCAGCCCAGCGCCGGAGCTCGATCTCGGCACCTTCGTCCAGAGCGCGACCATCCTGTTGAGTGACGACCTCGGCGGTTTTCATTTCGACGTGAATGGACTCGTGACGGAGCAGCAGGACGACAAGACCAGGACACGGCGAGCGCAGTTTGCCCAGACGCTCTCGATCTCGCATCCAGTCGGCAAGTTGACATCTCTGGTGAGATATGGCACTTCACACAGCCGTTGGCGCACGGCTATGCGCTTGGGAATCTATGGTCCACATCGTATTCGCTGCGGAAAAACCTCGTGGTCGATGTGGGTTTTGATCACGGATTGACGAGTACCTCCACACAATGGGAGGGCTTTGCTGGTTTCACGTACCTCTTGCCTCGACGACTCTGGCGGCGGAGAAAATGAACACTTGGTGGCCTTGGCCACTTCATGCCCGCTTCGTTAGCGTGCTAAAGGATCTGTATTTAGAGTCATTCGCAATGCCGACCGCTTCATCCTCGGAGTCATAGGCGATCACATGGAGCATAGGACCGAAAATCTCTTCCTCGGCGATCGCCATATCATTCTTTACATTGACAAACAAAGTCGAGGTTAGAGCGGGGGAGCGGCTGACAGTCGGTGCCCGCTTCCAGGTTTCCGATAAACAAGGGCGTTTTTGTAATGCTCGGATGAAGGAACTATTGATCTTCACATAATATAGCTACATTCGAACCGTTTCACCTATGTCCAGAAGGAGTTGCGTGCTGATTCAGCCGCGATTTGGCGATTCTCGAACTATTGGGTTAGGATCGCCAAGATAACAAGGATGAGACGGAATGTCTGCATAGTGGGTAGCGAACGGTGTTCTCGCAATCAAGCTAACCAGGGACGTGCGAGGTCAAAAACTATGTGGAACATGTGGACTGTATTTTCCAAGACCACGAACACTTCAACAGAGAGTCCCTCGATTACGAAAAACAATGGATGGTCAACGGTGTGGAATCACTCCTCACTCGCATCCGAAGGACCACCCTACGCCCGGACCGTCGGGAAGAGTTCCGGCCAACTGGGAGTTGCTCCAGCACTAGCTAGCTGCCCGGCGCACTGCTTCGAATTGCTGATGTGACGCTAAAGCGCTATCCCGAAACTTACCTGGAGATCTGCACGTGTAGTTTAGATTAACCGAAAGAAGTTTCTCTGTCTTGACAAAATACTTACATTTGCGCGCAATCGAACTGGATAGGGGCGGCAGGCTCACGTCTTTGCATCGAGAACCGAGAAAGCGCCCTGTCATATCTCGCTTGTCGGTGTGATGACTCGGTTGCTCAGCGTGATGCGCTCATGAGTCTGAAAACCGAACGAACGATAGAAGACTGCGCCTCCGGATTATCCTGCTCTATTTGCAGCTCCAAACTCGTGATTTCCAGAATCGCGACAGGTGTCTTCAAGAAATTGAATCACTTGCTGCCGATCCCGTGGCTTCGACGGCTAGGCACTATGTAGAATTCGGTGACGGTGGCGACAGGTCCGCCAAACTCCGGATCATGACCGAACGTTAGAATCACGTACGCTGCCACTCCTCGAAAGCCTGTATGTCTTCCTCAAGCCTGCGCGCGTACTCCCTGGCCTGCACCGGGTCTGCTTCGATCAATTCGAAAGCTGCCACCAATTGCAAAAGCACAGCGTCCCCTTTCGGAAGCTTCACAGTGTTGCGGCGCGATGCTTGCGCATAGCTCTCGCTACCCAACATCACGCTTACGGACAGTGCGGTGCCAGCGATTCCGATGCTCCTGAGGAAAAAACGCCGCTTCGCCACCCCATGCCAATGGCATCGAACATCTTCATTGTTCGACGGGCTCGGTTCAATAGAAGTTTGATCCAACGTTGTAGGGTTCAGATTCTCGTCTGTCACGCCTTTGTAACCCAACTCTTTGGTGAGATTTGTTCCAGCTAATCGGGAGAACATCGAACACGAAGAGAAATTCTCTGAGGTAACAACCTTCTTACAAACGCCTGGGATTGGAACGAACAGCAATGGTGGTGCCACTTCCGACCTAGCTACTGCACATCCCATTTCTCAGCTTCTCGGATTGTCGATTGGACCTGTAAAAAAGTGCATCCCGCACTGGTCGCGGGTGTTGGTAAAGCACGACTCGCGACCAGGTACGAAATGTGCGAGCCAACTTCATGGCATCCCGGAAGCTGATGTGCCGGCACCGTGCTTTGATCTCGCCAACACGGAGATGGCGTGTGGGAGGGAGACGGTGTACACCCCATCCAAAGTCTCGATGGATCTGAGGTAGTAGATGTCGCCAACTCGCTCGAAGCGGACCTTGGCCTCATCGGCGGGCCGGTCCTCAAAGTGGTTGGTTAACACTAAAACGCCTGATTGCTGTTCGTAGTTGACGATACTCAGGCCGGCCAGCCTATCGTCTGACAACCGACTTACTGTATACGTGCCCGCAGGGAGCGTGCGGCCACCGGCCACGAACACATATGGAATTTTTACAGTCACCTCACGGTGAGTTTCCGCCCTGGCCCCACTCTTAACCCGCATAGACTAGTTAAGATGAGCAGTGCACTTCCCCACTGGTATCTCATGATGTTCTCCTATCAACGGTGTGCGTTATCGTCATTGCTGACCATCATTGTTGATAACCAGCGGCTGGACGATTTATTCCGATATGACGCAGTCAGTTGAAGCCGCCATTCACGACGTTGATAACCATGGGAGGATGATGACTAAGTTACCGGAATTACGAAATGGGCATCCACGACGTCTTCAATTGCAACTGGGCTCAATGCGTCTTTGTAGTTCCGCTCAGGACGCCAACTTTGCAATGTGAGCACTAAGGGAACGGCGCTATGTACCATGCATAGTAACTACCCAAGCCGCCTATAAAAGCAACGTAGCAGAGCAGCAGTTCGCTTCGCAGCCACCACTTCCAGTCTTTGAAGCGCAAGTGTCGAGGAGCGAGGTTCGTGCCCACCAAGGACGATGTAGAGTCCCATGAGTTCCGGCCGCTGACCCCCAAAGCAGCGTGGCTCGTTGCGATCGTGTAATACCTGTTGTGGAGAATTGTGGGGAGGTGGGCTGCCAGTTGTTGCCGGAACGAAGGCCACATCTCGAATCCGATCAATGACAGGTTGGAAAGCGAAACCGTCGTTTGGCATGCACCGTAGGCTCTGTGTAGCTTGTGCTTTGCGAGAATCAGTCCGACGATCAGAGCGCCCCATGGCGAGTTGCACAACCAAGTTAAGGTCCGCAGCGAAGGTAGCGCCGGTGCCAAGGAATCCGTTGATTGAGACTGAAAGCTCCGCCATCAATCAATTGAGTCCAATCCCGTTGCGCTCAATAACCTGCAAAATTCTCTGTACGAATGTCTTCTTCAGGGACAGCGAGCTCGACCAGGGTTTGTTGAGTCCCTGCCACCATGCCTGGAGGTCCGGCAACGTAATAAATCGGATCTTGCAAATTACTGATGTAGTTCGAGAGCATGTGTGCGTTGATGGGACCGGTTGTCCCCTTCCATCCGCCCTGGCCTGGCGCGATGCGGGTAAACGTTGGGACAAAGTGAAAGTTTTCGGTTACCTTTTCGCGATTGCACAGGGTGTCCATAAACGCGGCATCTTCGACATATCGATTCGCATAAAAAAGAAAGACAGGTGGGTGATGTTTTTCTATCGGCACGGAGGAAAGCATACTCAGAAAGGGAGTTATACCGATGCCTCCTGCGAGGAAAACTGCCGGTCTTGAAACATCGTTATGCAGAACGAATGAGCCCATCGGGCCCCGTATGCTGACTTCGGTACCGAGTGGCAAGACCGATAGAGCACGCTTGAAGCAAGAATCGCGCATTCGCGTAGCCAACAAAATGTCGGAGGCGAAACAAGAACTTGCGATCGAGAAGGTATGCTTAAGACCGTGCGACCCATTTCGTGGAAGTCCTGGCAGACCCAAATCAATAAACTGTCCCGGACGAAACAAGAAGTTACGAGGCCTTTGAAACTGGAATGCGACGGTCTTCTCTGCGACCTTGGTACGACTCAAAAGTCTGCTTGGATAACCGAGCACAGAACGTCCGACTTGGGGGAACAGGGTGAGCTTGGATGACACTGTGCACCTCAATCCTTGTGTGGCCTCAGCAGTCCGTGACGGTGCGTGGGTACGTTCCGCGACCATGGACGCAGTCAAACACGTAAGCCAGATCGCCCCCCCGCTGGTGAGGCAAACTGCCGTGCAAGGCACCAACGTAACGTTCTCGCTGGGAGCGCGTTTGTTGCTTACAGCCTACTTCGACTCGGCCTCCAAGTCGGCGTGTATTCTTATTCGGCCGCTTGTGACCACCATCCTCTTTTTCCAAGGCTGATAGCCCCTCTTCTTCACGATGACCTGATGGTCACCTGCCGACACACCCACAATAGATGTCGTGTGGCCCACGAAATTTCCATCTATTTCGATTTCCGCATCCGGGGGCGTGGACGACAAATCCAGTTCTGCTCCCGAAACCTGGCTAGAATCAGCACTTGCACTTATTTCCCCCTCTGTGCAGCGCTCTGCGAGTGCCTTGATGGACATGACCATTACCGTCACTGCACTGGGCGCAGTGCTATAGAAAACTGAGAAACTGTTACTCAATTGAGGTGATTCCCAACCCGTTACTTCCACCTGTTCACCCAGGTACGAACCGAGCTTTATCGTCCTAATCGCCTCTTCAAGGTTATAAGTGTTCTCTGGCTCGGTCTGCATCAAGGTATAGTAGCCGGTAGACCTAGCTATACAACCCTGGACAGTGATGTCACCCCTGGAACTCGAAGCGTTCCTACTCTCACTGCTGGGTTCCTTCGCATCGCTCCGTCCCACTAATAACGAAACTGCACACAACACCATTAAATACGTTATCTTCTTCATACCGATTACCTGGCTTATCGCGTTTTGTACTGAAGTAATAACGGTAAATACGGTGCTTTTATTCCTTTGCTCACCGACTTCCCACTAGGCGGTAAGATTCGACACCGACAACAATCGTTTCGGGCAGGCTAATCGCTGGCGACGAGCGGGTCACTGGGTTGCAAATGAAGACAGGAATACGAGGAGATGGATCCGATTCTCAGTCAATGAGCTTCGCTGTTTGAGCGTATCGCGGACCGGCCTGCGACCACAAACTCGTAATAATTTTCACAATGACCTGGCGGTGAGTCTCAAGCTTGGCCGCTGCCGCTAATCTGAATAGATTTATGATGATACATACAACACTTGCAACTGTTGTTTCCTTCGTTTCAATTTTTCAGTGGGAAATACTCCACTAAAAGCTGGCAGCTACAGGTCGAACAACTGCGATCCGGAATTCTTGGATTTAGCCGCTAGGACGGGCAAGGAGACCCACTCAACAATAGCTGGGATTGCCCCAAGCACTCCATGCCTTCATAAGATGCCCTGTGTTCAAATGTGTGGCGCGGAAACGAATGATGAGGATTTCAGCACAAGCGTTAACCAGCGCAGCTTCGCCACCGTTATTAGGACTGGGTGAAACAACAGCAGCGCCATTGTTCGCGCCCGGTGAATCTGGGGATACGTACCCATATCGTCTCGCCAAGCAACATCATTCCCCGCTACCCCAAATGGCCCTTGCCAGACTCGATCTTATGCGAATCCTCTCCGAAGCCGACGGTTCATTCGCTGGACCATGGCTACGCGCCTTCGACGATGCGGCATCCCTTTGTCGGTGCATAACCACAATTCATGGGCTGACTTGGGAAGGCCGAGTTTTTGGATTACTTTGCAGATCTCGCAGTTCATGGTGCCTTCTTCGTTGCGGTCGTCGTTGCTACGCACTCGTTGTGGTCTTCGATCCACCACTGTTCGATAACCCTTGGGCTCCCGATTTATTCCCTACAGTTGCTGCCATCATAAGGCGAGTCCATGTGTGGGCTTCATGCCGGGCATCCCGGTGGACATTCAAACCGTGTTGCAGGCAAGGTGCCGGACCGAGTCCCGCCGCTGCCACTTCTCGAGAGATGTCGATTTAACGGACAATTAAAAGCGGCTAACGGGAAATCGGCTTGCACTTGACATAGAGCAGGCACGTGATCTAACGGTGCAAAATCGCATTGTCGAGATGGAATAAAAGATCAAAACGTCAGTTGTCCTCACTGAGCCGCCCAGCAGGCTTCGCGATGGTTGAGAAGGTCGGGTAGCCGGTTCGTGTTTGCAGCGCACCGGGCGTGTTAGTTAGCGAGGATTTCAGATGAGGTTCCGTGGCAGTACGCTGGTGGCCGCCCTGCTGTTGTCGTTGAGCCAGTTCGCATTGAGCCAGGGTAACGGAGTGTCGGCGACTCCACCGTCGCCGAATACGAGCGGCTCACCCACCAAGACTGAAGCCCCTCAGCTCGCGACGGTTTCGCAAGATGGTCAAACATCTTCTGCCGAATCAAGACTGCCCAACGTCAAGCCCGGCGGTAAGGACGACGTGAATGCCATCGGCAACCGCGCTGTTGGCAAGGGAAGCAAGCTTGGAAACTGGTATTCGCTGGAGACGGAAATCCGCATGGGCAAGGAGTTGGCCCAGCACGTTGAGCAGAACGCGAAGCTGGTGCGGGACCCAGTGGTAAATGAGTACGTCAACCGCATCGGGCAGAATCTAGTGCGCAACTCCGACGCGCGCGTCCCATTTACGATCAAGGTGGTCGATGACGATTCAATTAATGCGTTCGCATTGCCGGGGGGCTTCTTTTACGTGAACTCGGGGCTGATCCTCGCGGCCGACGAAGAGGCGGAACTGGCAGGCGTGATGGCGCACGAAATTGCGCACGTCGCAGCACGTCACGGGACACGCCAGATGACCCGTGGACAGCTGGCCAATTTT
>DATMOO010000027.1:0-3703 GCA_035568275.1 Candidatus Sulfotelmatobacter sp. | reverse complement strand
AGAATTCATACATTCAAAAATCGTGGGCACAATTTGGAGACACTGCTTTTCATACCGAAGACCTGAACTAAAGCCCGGTACCGGATCGGACACATCTGTCCGTTTGGAAAATCGATGCTGCAAATGTCTACATGCAAAGATGTAAGACGCCGATTTTACTTAGGGGGAAACCATGAAATCGGGCTATCTTGAACAGCTAAAATCTGATATCGCAGCACGTTTCGAAAAGGATCTTCGCAAACCAAGGGCTAAACCGGCATTGAAGCCAACCATGGAAGAGGACAAGGCGTTGGAACAGCAGAAAGAGGATCATTTCGCTAGGCTTCTGATGGCGGAAGCTGTACGTCAGCTTAAGTAGGTTTTAGGAACCATTCGCCTAGCCAAGAGCGACTGCACTAAGTCCTGATTAACGCGGTAACCGGACATGTCCGGTAAGCCGTGCGAATCAGGCAAGTAGAATTACTTCCGGTTTGCCCGTAACTCGGGACTAATCAAAGGCCGATAGTCACTTGACCGATCGTGGCCCAGTTCCCGGGTCGGGACGTTTGGCCCGCCTTGCGCGATTCATTTCTCCGGGATGCGCGTTATAGTCCAATTGAGGCGACCTCGAAGAATGCCGGGAGTTTTCTCTTGACGGATAGAACGACCGTACTATATAGTACGACCGTTCTATGGCAACGGCCCCCACAGTTCTCTATCAGAGAAGCCGGGCGGCAAGGACGCGCGCTGAGATTTTGAAACGCGCCGTGGATATCGCCTCGGCCGAAGGTCTAGAAGGACTATCCATTGGACGGCTTGCTTCCGAGTTGGAGATGAGCAAAACGGGGGTCTTTGCTCACTTCGGTTCGAAGGAGGAGTTGCAATTGGCCACGGTAAACGCGGCCAAGGAAATCTTTCTGGCCGAGATCGTCGCACCAGCTCTGAAACACGCGCCAGGAATTTCGCGGCTCTCTGCTTTCCTCGACGGATGGCTCTCCTATGTCGAGCGAATTGTATTCCGGGGCGGATGTTTCTTCGCTGCCGCCTCAGCAGAATTCGACAGCCGCCCGGGCGTTGTCAGGAAAAAGATTGTGGAGCTCACCCGAGCCTGGGTTACCGCCCTTGAGGATGAAGTGCGCAAAGCACAAAAACTCAAGCAACTCTCAAAGAGGGCTAGTCCGCGGCAGCTTGTGTTTGAACTCCATGCCTTCGTTCAGGAAGCGAATTGGGCCTTCAAGCTGTTCGATGAAAGAGCTGCTTTTGCGCGCGCAAAGGCAGCGATCAACGATCGTATCGCCAGGGAAACAATCGCAAGGCCTGAAACCGGGAGGAGAAGATGAATCTCGCGTCCCCAAGTCAGCGGTTGTTGCGGAAAGCACTCGTCGCCAACGCTGGTTTTTCTTTTCTTTCATCGATGATCATCGTTGGTTGGCAGCACCAACTCGTACGATTGTTGGGCATTCCGCCGAAGTTCAATCCATTATCTCTTGCCTTCGCACTTGCCCTCTTCGCCATTTGGCTGCTCGTCTGTGCTGTCCGAAACCAGATCAAACTCCTCGACGCTCGACTGGCTGTTGGGATGGACCTCGCATGGGTGATAGCGAGTCTTCCAGTGGTTGCTTTCACTGATCTGACTAGAGCGGGAAAACTGGTCGTGGGTATCGTTGCGATGATCGTTCTGTGCTTCACATTGGGCCAGTGGATCGGCATCAGGCGAATTCTGTCAGATCGCCAAGGAAAAATGCAGGAGGTGCGCGGTGCTTAATCTTCAGGCTGGATCAGTCGCATCGACCGGGTTGAGGTGACGCGTGCAACGATTGTGGAAATGGATCAAACGCAGCTTCATTCTTGGCACATCACTCGTCGTTGCGGTGGTGTGCTTTGGTGCGGTTTATCAAGCAATTGCGTCCCACTTCGATTCGAATTCTTTTCCTCCTCCTGGACGCCGCATCGATGTAGGTGGATACCGCCTCCACCTGTACTGCCAGGGTCGCGGGAATCCAATCATCGTCGTCAATCCCGGCGTCGGAGTGTGGTCTCTTCAGTGGAGCAAGATTCAGGGCGCGCTCGCGCAGGACACTCGCATCTGTACCTACGATCGCGGCGGCTATGGATGGAGCGATTCGGGCGTCTCCACTCCAACGGCTAGCCAGGCGGCAGACGAGCTTCATGTGTTGCTGGAGAAAGCCGTCGAGCACGGACCGTACGTTCTCGTGGGAGAGTCCTACGGCGGATACGTGACCCGCCTTTTCGTGGAAAAATACCGCCGAGACGTGGCGGCGGTCGTGCTCGTCGAATCGGCGCACGAGCGCCAGTGGGATGAATTGCCTCGGGCGAAGGCCCTTGCGCTGCAAGCACAACAACAGCTCAGGGTAGGGATCTGGCTCAGTCGAATCGGGTTTTTCCGGCTCTTGCCGATGGATAGGGGAGAAGACTTATCGCCGGCAGTGCGGCGAGCATTTGTCGCAACTCAGGCGAGAACGCAAACCTTCGCGGCGTTTCACAATGAGATGAGAGGCGCCTTCGCAAGCGCCCAGCAGGCTGGCGAAACTCATTCCTTCGGAGATTTGCCTCTTGTCGTGGTCAGTGCCGGTCGTAGCTTCGATAAGTTCTTTCCCGCGGGTGAAAAGGAAACTGGACCGATGAACGAGAAGTGGATGCGTTTGCAAGATGAGTTGACTATGCTCTCCACAAACAGCGTTCGCATGGTCAGCGAGACTGCTACTCATGGCATAGCTCGGGAACAGCCGGAATTCGTTATTGCGGCTATTAGAAAAGCACTACAACTCGCGGTGGCCCACCAAACTCAGATTGGGTATTCCGGTCTGCCCCTTAACGGACAGATTTCAGGTAGGTCCCTCAACAACTGAGAGGCAAGAACATCAATGTGGGAGCCATAAGATGAACTTTCTGGGCAAATCGTCGGCAACTTTCCTCTAGCCGAATAAGGCTTCAGATTCCCCGCGAACCCCTCGGGGCGGCCGCAAGCGCCAGACCTCGTGGATTGATGTGGTAGATTGTCGCGGAGAAAGTTAAGGAGGAAGTACATGAAAGCGCCAATTTTTTATCGAATCGGAGCTGTTCTTCTGCTGCTATATGCCGCCGGACATACGTTTGGGTTTCGCCAGAATAATCCGGAATGGGGAGCGGACGCGGTTCTTGGGTTAATGCGCTCCGTCCACTTTGACGCGCAAGGGTTTACCCGGACATATTGGGACTTCTTCAGCGCGTTCGGGCTTTTCTTCTCCGTGTTTCTTTTGTTCGCGGCGGTATTAGCGTGGCTGTTGGGGGGACTTCCGGCAGAAACTTTGGCGCGCGTGCGCAGCATTGCGTGGGCGCTCGCCATTTGCTTTGTGGCAATCACAGCGTTGACCTGGAGATACGCCTTCACCACCCCCCTCGTTTTCTCAACCCTGATTACGGTGTGTTTGACTGCGGCAGCATGGCTTTCAGCGAAGCCAATCTGAACTTTGGTTAGGAAGCGACAGGTCGGACTTTGGGCGGATGGTCGGCAATCTGGAAGTTAGACGGTCGGTACTCCCGATCGCGGTCGACCGGATTCAATGGAATTTCGAGCCGATGAGGGAAGCAGGCCGAGAATTGTTTTGAGTTATAGGCTCAGGTGGCCTTGATCTCGGCATCGTTCTAAGCTCAATTCCCTACTGTAGGGCTCGTTCCTTTTTAGGAGTTTATCTTCGAGGACCCGCATTGTGGTTCTGTTTGT
>DATMOO010000026.1:0-4254 GCA_035568275.1 Candidatus Sulfotelmatobacter sp. | reverse complement strand
GTCCTGGTAAACGGGCTTTGCGCCAGCAACCCCGAATTAGCGGCATCCGTACATTGCGAATCGTGGGATTGCGCATTTGAAAGTGGCACCCGACGCGTCAAGCCTTACGTCGTGTTGATCGTATCGGGTGCCACGGTGTCGAAAACCTTTTCAGCGAGTTCTCGGTCAGGAAGCTCTTAGACGGCACCGCACGAAATGTGGGGGTCGAATTGAACCTCTTCCTCGGGAGCGATAGCTTCCCCTATCGAACCGTCTTCGATCTCAATGAATCGTATTTACCTCTAGCCGGCAAGATTCGCTTCCCTCTGACCTCCAACTTGCTGCGTTCCATTCGAGAAAGCGTCAACAGCGTCATCTCAATCAAGTTGACGTGGAGCAATCGGACCTGCTACCTCGATACTCAACCGGTAAAACTGCTGGCTATCGACGAATGGGTGGACACGCCGGAGGTTGACGCATACCTGCCCTCTTTTGTATTTCCGCGGGATAAGGCTGTAGCGAGGGTCATTGATAGTGCGCAGCGTTACCTGATGGCCTTGAATGACGACAGCACTGCTGGTTTTGACGGTTATCAGGGAGTGGACCCGAAGTCAAAAGATCCATTCGCCACCGTGGACTTGCAAGCGCGCGCGATCTGGTCGGCCCTCAGTTATGACCATCCCCTGAGTTATATTAATCCACCTCCTTCCTTCACAGCATCTTCACAGCGGCTCCGTACCCCGTCTGACGTCATCGACGGAAAGCGGGGAACCTGTATCGATTTGGCGCTGCTGCTTGCGGCCTGCTTGGAGTACGCAGGTATCTATCCGGTCATCTTCTTGCTCACTGATCACGCATTTCCGGGTTACTGGCGCAGCGAAGAAGCGCGACAGGACTTCATCACTTTGCGTAGCAAGTCCACGATCCCCGCCCCGGACGGCGGAGTTACGAAGATAGATACCATCAGTCCGACTCCGATGAAGCCCTGGGTGTTCACAAACTATGCGGAACTGGTGCAACTCGCGCGAGAGGGCGATATTGTTCCGATCGAAACCGTGTGGCTCACCCAGCATGAGGGATTCTGGGATGCGGTCGATGAAGGGATGACAGACTTGCGTAGTAAGCGCGAGTTTTCGAGCATGATCGACATCCAGGGAGCGCGTTCCTACACGACACCTGTGACTCCGCTTCCGATATTGGGGGCGCAATCATGAGCCCGCTTACAAATCCGCTCGATCCCAACGAGGGTCTCCGCAGCCTGATCTACAAGAGCGGCAGCTACGTCGGAGTCTTTTCCCCGGAGGACTATCCGGAAACAAGCGAAAACGAGATTCCCATCCGAAAGAAACGCCGCCTCCGGGGAGACGCAGCTTTCGAAGACCGTAGACTCGCCATGACTCTCACTGAAGTGGATGGCGTGCTTCGCTGGCACGACGGCTACGGGTACCGACGTGGTACCGGTTTGCGCCGATCGCGCATGTCACTCGGAGTGGAGGGGGACATCATCGCGCCGATCAACTTCGAGAAGCTTGAACCATCAAAGATCGGCCAGTATCTGAAGACGCTCGATACCAAGCTTACTCCATGCTGTAATTTCGAAAAACCGGAAGAGGGTGTGCGCCAGTTGGTCGAAGGCAGGTGGCAAAATCCGGGAAGCAAGCCAGTGAAGGAAGGTCGAATTCTTCTCTTCATTCATGGGACGTTCAGCAAAAGCGACATGTACCTCGAGGAGTTGCCCCAGACTCGCGAAGGGAAAGAACTTCTCACGAAAATCCAGAACAAGAAAAACTACAATCAAGTACTCGCATTTGATCACGCAACTCTGTCTCTCAGTCCCGTTCTGAACGCCATGGACCTAGGGCGAATCTTCTTGGACTGCAACGCTGATATCGACATCGTTAGTCACAGCCGCGGCGGACTCGTGACCCGATGGTGGCTGGAGCGCTATGACGGGCGTGCCCGTGGGTCTGCGCGAGCGGTACTCGTGGGGTCTCCCCTGGCCGGTACGAGCCTGGCAGCCGCCCCTCGTTTGCGCGCCGCCATCAATCTGCTGACCAACGTGGCTCGGGTTTTGGAGAAGGGCGGGGGATTGGCAGCGACAGCGTTTCCCATCTTCACGGTGGTCACTGGGCTCTTACGCGTCATTGCATCGGCGGGAACGGTTGCTTCCAAAACTCCAGTCTTCGACGCTGCCGTTGCACTTATTCCCGGGCTTTTGGGACAGGCGATGGTCAGTAATAATGAGGAACTGAATCGTCTAAACCGCGACTCTTCCGCCTCGCCTCGCTATTTCGCCGTCCGCAGCGATTTCAAGCCCGCGGCTCCCGGCTGGGAGTTCTGGAAGTATTTCGTAAATATTGGCGATCGAGCAAAGGACTGGGCCGCAGACCTGGTGTTTGAGAATGCTAATGATTTGGTAGTCGACACGGCTTCCATGACGGTTCTCACCAAACCCCCAAATCAGGTCTCGATCCAAAAGCTCCATGACTTTGGCCAAAGTAGCAAAGTGCACCACACCGTCTACTTTCGACAGCCCGAAACAGCTGACTTTATAGCGCAATGTTTCAATCTTAAATGAAACCTCACAAAAAGCTCGGTATTAGATTGTCAGTCATTCCATTCTGGTTGACCTACACCACAGCATGAAATGGATTTATGGATCGGAGAGTATTCAGTATGCCGAGGCCTCATGGCATTCCTCCTAATCGAACTTGGTGAAATCTGCTGTAACACTTGGGAAATCGGGCCATCAGCGGCAGGGACGCTGCTACAATTTCTGCCCAAGGAGACTCGTGCCGTAAGCTGACTTGCGTGATCCGGCAATTGAAGAAGGAAAGAGAGAGCCTGCAAGCAAAAGCGGAGCAACTGGGTACCGCTTTGAAGGCCCTTGGCAGTCTGTGGAGTTTGAGCGGAGGATCTAGACGTGTTCAGGAGGAGGTCAAAATCGGCGGACCATGCCAGCAGCTGCGCGTAAGCGCGTGCGCGTTGGGCCAAACGGAGGGCCGCTGGGCTTAAGAAGTACACGGAATTAGCCGTCGCTCTGGCTTTCCGACTATCGGAGACAGCAATGCGTTATCTGAGCTCGGTGACAACTCTTGTCCTCGCCGCTGGCTTAGGTGCGGGCCATACCGCCGCCACACCCGGAACGGACTTCCAGTCCGCCTCCCATCTCTTCGACTACGACGCGAAACAACCGCTAAACATTCACGACGAGGTCATCGAAGAGTTCGATGGCGGCACCCTTCACGACATTACCTACGCGAGTCCCAAGGGCGGTCCCGTGGGTGCGTACCTGGTTGTTCCGAATGGAAAAGGCCCGTTTGCCGCGGTGCTCTTCGGTCATTGGGGAAACGGCACCCGGGCGGAATTCATTCCCGAAGCCAAACTTTACGCGAGAGCGGGCGCGGTTTCGCTGATCCCGGACTACCCTTGGGATCGGCCACAACCGTGGCATAAGACGCCGGACCATTTCGACAAACCGGAGATGGACCGCGAAATCGAAATTCAGGCGGTGGTGGATCTTCGCCGCGGAATCGACTTGCTGTTGGCACGTCCTGATGCCGACCCGCAGCGGCTCGCCTATGTCGGGCACAGCTATGGCGCGCAGTGGGGATCGATTCTCTCCGCAGTCGACCGGCGTATGAAAACGTTGGTATTGATGGCCGGAGTGGCCGAGATGGCTGACATCCTGTTGCGCAGTAACGATCCGGGCATGGTTGATTTCCGCAAGGGCCAGCCCGCAGGCCAGTTGGAAAAGTATGCCCAGGTCACAGGCGACATTGACGCTATCCATTTCGTCGGGCATGCGGCGCCCATTCCGCTGCTGCTCCAGTTCGCAAACTTCGAACAGTACTTCGACAAGACTTCGATGGAACATTACGTTGCTGCGGCGAGCGACCCCAAGAAGGTGCTGTACTACGACACCGGGCACGATCTTAACGATCCTAAGGCATTGGAAGACCGATACGACTGGCTCGTGAAGAACATCAGTCTGCGCCGGGAATCGGTTCTCACACGCTGACCGGCCGGCGCTCGTTGGCCACCGACTCAGAACCGGGAGGAGGCTCCCCGAGAGGATCCTGGTGTGTCACCGGGCTAGCTAATGGGAGACTTTTCTCCGGACTCTATGCGCCTTTGGAAAGCTCAGCACTCGTTCTGTGTTCCCGGGCTCGAGCATCTCGGGTCGAATCAGGATTGCCCGCTCCCTGGGAAGCGCACCGCCCAGCATGCGAGAGATGTTGAATAGTGAGCGACTCCCGCAAACCAGACATCGGT
>DATMOO010000025.1:0-7819 GCA_035568275.1 Candidatus Sulfotelmatobacter sp. | reverse complement strand
GTTCACCTCGACCGCGAGAACCTGCCGATCGGCGGAAGCAAGGCGATGAACTATGCGTTCTGCCAGTATCGTGGGGTGTCCGTCAATTGCGGACCACGCGGTTTACCCGGCGAGGCAGACCATCTTTTCCATAATAATGGCGAGGGCACCTTCACCGATGTCACCGTCAAGGCAGGCGTACAGGATAGACAACCCTACTACGGCTTCACGGCAATTTTTGTCTCACTCAATGCAAACGGCCGTCCCGACCTGGTTGTCGGGAATGACTCGGAACCCAATTACCTCTACATCAACAAAGGCGCTGGGACATTCGAAGACAACAGTTACTCATCCGGGTTTGCGCTCAACAGTGACGGCCGCGAGATCGCTTCGATGGGCATTGCCGCGGGGGACTATGAAAACAACGGCCGGGTGGATTTTTTGGTTACTGACTTCGGTGACGACTACAAAGTCCTCTACCACAATGACGGTAACAACAGCTTCTCTGATGTGAGCTACAAGGCAGGTGTCGCACGAACCACGATTCCATTCGTCGGCTGGGGTGACGGTTTTCTCGATTATGACAACGATGGCTGGCTTGACCTCTTCATTGTGAACGGGCATGTTTACCCGCAGGTGGACCAACAAAAGTGGGGCACGTCGTTTGCTGAAAGACCGCTGCTCTTTCATAACATACCGGATCCAGAAGGCAAGGGTCGAAGATTCGAATACGTGCCTCCCGTTCAGGGAACCGGGCTGGCCGCGGTCATTCCGGCACGTGGAGCCGCCTTCGGCGATCTGTTCAATGACGGCAAGATCGATGTAGTGATCAATCCGATTGACGGTCCTCCTGTTCTGCTTCGCAATGTGAACCCCGATCATCATCACTGGGTCGAGGTTCAACTCGTAGGAGGCCCCAAGAGCCCGCGCGACGCGACGTGCGCCACCGCGTTTTTGACCGCCAACGGCATGCGCCAACGTCAGGATGTGCTTGCGAGTGGAAGTTATATATCTTCGAACGACCGCCGTTTGCATTTCGGGCTGGGGGATGCGACGGATGCAGGAAGTCTGGAGGTTCACTGGCCATCGGGCGAAAAGGAAACGATTAAGCTACCTGAAGTAGATCGCATCTATACCGTCGCTGAAGGTAATGGCATCTGGCATCCTCTGTGCAGCCAGGCAGTGTGAGAAAAACGTGCGAAAGGCCGGAGCTCATCGGTAGGGCAAGACGCCGAAACGTACTCTTTCCCGACTCGTTGGCTGAATGAGTCGAACGAACCTTACCACTAGCTTCGCGGAGACTTTCAGAGCGCTGCGGCTATGCGCTTGTTGAGTATTGCGCAATGAGTGCACCGCAGATCGGCTGCCGTGAGGCTCCTTAGCTGGTGATTAGTCGGGTTCGTCATACACGCCGATCTCGGCAATGTGAGGCATTTGGTTGCTGCTTTCCAAGAGCAACCGCACCCTCTGCGATGATACGCGAGGAATGCGATGAATCGTCGCAGGTGCGGGCTTTTCGCCGTGTGCCAGCGTAGTCCAGTTCACACCATTCCAGCATTCAAAACGATAGCTCCGAATGCGGCTTTCCGGATAATCTTTCCGTTTGCCAACAGGCTCGACGAGCGAGACAACATTGAAGCTCTCCTGCTTTTGCAGATCCACCTCTAACCAGCCTGAGGTTTGTCCCTCATCCAAGTACCAGCTCGAATGAAAGTTACCATCGTTGGCTTCATCCGGACCCACAGTGTCAGGGTAAGAACTGGCATGAATTGGCTTGCCCCTCGCCAGATTTCGCGTCGTGATCACGACGTGCTGGCCAAGCTTTGCCATGGGTCCAGGATGCGTCCATGCCCTCCCTATCTCCTCCAAACGGCTCACAAGATTCGACGAGAGCCGTCCTTCGCGGTTCGGTGGAGCATTCAGAATCAGGTTGCAATGTCTGAGATTCAGTGGCCGAATCCACTCGTCAACGACCGTCTTTACCGGCTTGAGAGGTCCATTCGCGTTTCTTTGCTTCCAGAACCATCCTTCGGTAAGGGTCGCACAGGAGAGGGCAGGCACGTTGCTACCTTCTGGGACCTTCTGCCCGGCGTTCTGCTCAAAAGCCTTCACATCAGAATAGTAGAGTCCGCTCGGAGGATATTGACTGGCATTAAGATCGCAGATCAGGCAGTTGGGCTGGAGATTCTTAATATGGTCATAGATCTCGTGGAACGGCACTTCTTCGTACGTGATCCGACTCCACGGTGCATCCCAGCCATCTGTGATGAGGATATCAACCTCCCCATACAGCGTGAACAACTCCGTCAATTGATCTTTGATGAGTTGAAACTTGACCGGTGTCACGTTGAAATGGCGGATGTCATCGCGCAGCGACAAGATCGAATAATAAAGCCCCACCCGCAGACCAGCGTTGCGGAAGGAATTGACATACGCGCGAACGATGTCGGTCGAATAGGCCGTCTGACCCACGCTTGCCGCCATCGTCTTCGTCGGCCACAGGCAAAAGCCATCGTGATGTCGCGTCGTCAGGCATCCCCAAGTCATGTTCGCCGAGTGCGCCGCCGCGGCCCACTGGTCCGTGTCGAGGGCGGTGGGATGAAAAAGGTCAAGAGACGATGTGGGATCGCCCCATTCGCGGTCCTGAAAAGTGGCCATATTGAAATGCACGAACATGCCGAAGCGCAGATCCACAAACCTCTGTTGCAGATCCAGGAGTGGCAGTCCGCGACGCCGAGTTGCGCGCTGCGTATCGTTCTGCTCCGTTGCGGCGCCGTGATTAGAGGCCAGCATCGCTGCGATTGCGGTTCGGGTGGCCAGTTGGAAGAACTCTCTCCGTGACGTCATTTTCGATGCGCGTACCTCCAGCAAGATGAGAGCAGCTTGGATTCGGAATTTAGCACAGTCGAGTCAGGCTTGATCTCGAGGGTCTAAGTTGCCGCAAGGGACTCCGGAAGAAACGTTTGGAAAGTCGAAATTTGACGCAGTCGGCAGTGAGGCGGGCCGAGTCTTGAGCGTGTTGACGCTGACCGCCAGCTCAATTTCACGAAGCACCTGCCCACATGAGTGGGCTTCCGGATGCAGTGCTTTTGGAAGAGTCAACACTCTACGTTTCTTTTCGCAGCTCCACTCCGGTATCGCCCGAGCGGATGATGTATCTCTGCACTCCACGGCGCACATGCCGCAATTCGCCCACGAAACCTCTCGGCCTGTCTGCATTCAGCAGTTCCGGTGCGTCGCCAAGTTTTGGCATATAACCGAAGAGCGTGCAGAGGACAGTTTCTGCAAAGGCTCCGCCGCCCGTACACTCGCGCATGCAGCCCTGACGCTGAGCAATGCGGACCGGTGCGTCGCGGTCTCGCCTCTTTACACCGTAGAACTCGCGCGCCTGCGCGTACACGCCTTCATAGACCGCGGCCTGGGTCCGCCGCAGAAAGGGAACCGCGATGTTCCAGTAACCCAAACGGCACAAAGCGTCAACCGTCACGGCTGGCCATGCGTCGTAGGCGCCCATCGGCCCGTGGTCGGGGCGGTCAGAGATCGTCGCTGCTAGGTCGAGCTGGGATTGCGCACGCATCCACTTTTCCATCAACAGTTCGCGTTGAACGAAGTCAACCATTTCACGGCGAACGTTGGGCGGCAGGTCTGCAGCCAGGAAACGACCGACAGCGGCGAAGTCGTAGCAGTGGCGCATCTCCACCCGTGTTCCATCGCGGTGCAGGCTTGCCCACACGCCCTTTCCTGGTTCGTAGAGCGTCATGACTGCCTTGAACATGACGTCTGCGTCGAGGCGTAGCTGTCGGGCTTCGGAGCCGTCGCCGTTATTCTCGAAAATCTCGGCAAGTTCCCGCATCATCCACACATTGGCGGAGTTGAACGAAGGAACTTTGTTGATGTAGGTAGGCACACATTCCAGCAGATTGAGTGCGCCACCATAATCAGCAAGCTGTTCTGTAGGATTCAACCGCAGTTTCTTCCAGTTTGTCGCTAGAACGTGCATGCGTTGCAGCACCGTTTGGTCGGCGATCTTCTCCCGGAGGAACTCCTTGTCCTGCGTGACAACGAGATACGACCAGGCCAGCCGGAAGATGGAGAGATCGTTTGCCGCATATCCGCGCAGATCCCATCCGGCGGGAACCTCAAGATGCTTCGGCGAAGGAGGTCGTTCAGCTTTGAAAACGATAACCGCGCTCTCGTGCGGGTCCTGCTCAAGGAACAACTTGATTTGCTCCTTCATCTGCTTGGGTTCGAGCAAGGCGAAAAGAGTAGAGAACAGCGAGGTGTCCCAGTAGAAGACCACTCCTTTGGGGCGTTCACCGCTGGTGATAAAGGTCCTGTTGCTCCACAGATTGGTGCGCAACAGCACAATTAACGTAAGCACGCTACGGTAGTAGATCTCACGGATCGCCGCATCGTTTGTAACCAGCAACGGAGCATTGCCTGAGAAGAAGTCGTTGTCCGGCGTGAAGGCGCTCTTCCACCTGTTCTCCCATTCGGCTTTGGTGCGGTCCCATTGTGTTTCGAACCACTCGCTTGTAAGGCCAGAGCGTCCGGGCTTGCCTGGTTCCACCACGTGCATCAGGAAACGAATTTCGCGGCTTTCACTCGGGGCGACGCTCACCTGCCACTCGGCAAACTGGCCGTCCGTCTTGTTCTGCGGAAGATCGAAGAAACGATAAACATAATCCATCTTCCATTTGTCCGACGTGGCGTGGATCTCTCCAGGGCCGATAAACTCTCGGTTCACCGGCCTCCAGCCCGAATCCACCGTCAGCGCTACGTGAAAAGATTTGGCGGTCACGCCATTATTAGTGAACTTCACTCGCCACATTACCACCGTGTCTTCTATAACCAGCCTGTTTGTGGTGACCACATCGAGATCGCCTACTTGTGCGCGGCGCACCGCCTGGAAGGCAAACCACCTGCAGTTCGTACTCTCGTAGGACCGGTCATCAATTGTCATGCCACAAAGCGGCAGGGAATAATAGATGGGCCAGCGCGGTCCGGAGTCGTCGCCATAGAGTTGTCCGCCAGGCAGGAAGTTCACCCCAACAAGATCTGGCGCGCAGGCGGCCATCTCGTGGAAGTTATGCAGCGAAGGCATCTGCGCAAGCAGGCCGCAATCCAGCCAGCCGGTTCCTAATTCGTCCAGCGTCGGTAGCCCTGAAGTCCCCGACGACGTTGCTGCGCTATCCGCAGCAAATCCAAAGGCCATGCCGGGAAATAGTTGCGCTGAGAGCGCCGCCATCCCGGTTTCGCAGAACATCCGCCTGCTTATGGTCTTACGCGCTACCGAAGGGGGTTTCGCTCCTGGCTTTACGCATCGTTTCACATATTCTCCATTCGTCCGTAGCTTCCGACGTGCTGCTGTAGCACGGGGCACCCTTCGGGAAACCCGCAGTCAGTGCCAACTGGACCTGAACTCGATTGCAGCCGACCCCTATGTGTTCAGGGTTTCAATGCGCAGCGTGATCAAATCCCAGGCAGGTACGTCCACTTGTGTATCGATTCTTTCAAGCGGTTGCTCCCGGAGGTTGCTGCGCCAAACCTTGATCGGTCTCCCATCCGCCCAGGTCAAGCCGGCCTTACGGTCTTCTCCCGACGCGCCGAAAAGCTGGACAATCCACGCGCTGCCGTCTTCGCTTCGCTTGCACTCCTGCACAAGCACATCTTCCTGATCTATCCGGAGCTTCAGCCCCATTCGGGATCGCTGCCCCTGAGCTGAAGCAACAAGGGGCTGTGACATGCCAATCGCAAAACGGCTGGCAGCCGCGGGGTCGTAACCGCCGTGTGGACGAAGCGCATACCGAAACTCGACGGGGCCATCCTGGTACGCGCGGTAATTCGTTCCCCAATGATTGTTCATGATCCAGGAATAGAACGTTTGTGTGGGCTCAATATGCTTTCGCCAGGTTTCAGGATGGGTTTGCGAGCCTAGCATGGTGGCTGAAAGAGAGCCGATTTCTACCAGAGGCGCATCGAGTGTCACCCAGGTGGCACCGTACTCTGCATTTGCAACATCGATCCACCGGCCCACAGGCAACGAGGTCTTGCAAGAACCCGGCAGTTGATCAATTTCGGGACGCACTACAGCAAGAGGAACGTCGATGTGAATCTGACCGTTCTCAATGGCAAACGGAAAGGTGAATTGCACGCTCTCTTTAGATTCATGCTGAGCAAAATCTCCGCCAGGCCCGCCTTGGCCTGGGTGCGGATTCAGGGGCGCACGTTTCTTATTTACGATATTGGATATTTCAATCCAATCTGCAGAGGCGTTCAATCGCACACGGCGAACCAGGTCTACGCAGCCCGGAGCGGAAGACTCGATGCGAATCGCGGCAACGAGGGGGCCGGGTTCCTCGATGGCGATGCGTACAGGCCCACTCGTACTCACCTTCGATGTGTCTTTGCCTTCAAGGAATAGGTATTGATTTATGGCCTCGTCCTGGCTGGTGTCCACAAGGTTGCGCGCACTCTTGTTGGA
The DNA here is from genome assembly GCA_035568275.1 of Candidatus Sulfotelmatobacter sp. Classification (GTDB taxonomy): domain Bacteria; phylum Acidobacteriota; class Terriglobia; order Terriglobales; family Acidobacteriaceae; genus Sulfotelmatobacter. Next base: position 1,356 of record DATMOO010000025.1, on the reverse strand, counting down.
CGTCAGCTCGACGATGTTACCGCTTTTGCTGTCGACTTTCGCACGCACAACACCGTTATCCAAGACCGCGTCCAACACCGAGACGGGTTTTGCCGGAACATGCGGCGCTGCTGCTGAAAGATGAAAACTCGCAGTTCCAAGAGGGGGAACATTCTCTGCAAGAAAAGCCAATTCCCCCGTCGAAAGACGCTGAGATGGAACAGATGTGCCTCGTTCATTCTTCACATGGTCCTGGCCCAGAGACCTCTCCTTCGAGATCACAATCACTTCTGTCCTCGGCCAAGAACAAGTGTTATGCACATCTACGTTCGAACTATTCTTCTCGCTTGCATGGGCGTCGAGCACCTTGTCAAAAAGGTTCTTCGATTCGTTCTCGGCGTCAACTGCGAATTGACGTTTCACCTGCCATTGTTGTGCGACAAAAGGTTTCTCAGAATCCGAAACACTGTTCCACGCTCCCCATGTGTGTTCCGAATACAACAAGACATTTCTCCAGGCGACGTTGAAATCGGAGCTGTTGTATTCCTGCGGTGCGAGCATCGCAAAGAGTGTTGCCGCCTGGGCCAACCGCTCGGCTGCTCCGCGGTTCATTCGTGTCTCTAAGGCTGATGACCCGGCTCCATCCTCCCAGTAAGGAGTCAAATCGCCGTTGAACTGGGGTAGCTGGTGGCCATGCTGTTTCTCGAAAGCCACAAACGCCTCGCTGGTTGTGGAAATCGAGAAGCGCGGCCATTCGTATTCTTGATTCCACTTTTTCACGAACTCGCAAATCTCCGAATCAGGTTCCGCATTGTCGCCATGGCCGGACCACCGGATATAAGAAATCTGATACGGGAAACCGATCTCATCCAGTCTGGCTTGGTATTCGTTGACCAACCGTGTGTCCAGCTTCATGACATGCGACATTGCATAGCCAGTCCACGGAACCCAGACAAGCACCTTTTCGTTGCCCGAGGGAGAAATCCACCAGAATGGCTTATCTTGCCACTCAACCATAAAGTTTCCAATGCGGTCGAAGAAATTGGGGGCAGCCGAGAAGTAGCGGATGCCTGCCTGGGCCATCGCGGAAACCGTTCCCCAGGTATAGCCAGGAACATCGCTGATCATGGCAGAGTCAACGGGGACCCCACACTGACTGCCTAATTCGGTTCCGTAACGAAATAGTTGGAGAAGCTCTTCAGGGCGGCAAAGGCCAGTTAGCTCGTTCGCATACATGCCGTTTAGCCCGATCCAACCCTTCTTCACAGCGCTGATCAGTTCTTGGCGCTCTGGCTCGTTCTTGGTCCGCATGAACTGATCTGCTCCCCAGAGGACCTCAAGGTTCCAAACGAATCGCGCACCGGGTGGGTAATTGGC
>DATMOO010000024.1:0-18799 GCA_035568275.1 Candidatus Sulfotelmatobacter sp. | reverse complement strand
TGTGGAGTCTTCCTCGCCCGCTGGAGCGTCCCAGCCCTGGTTCGCGGCACATCGCACATACGGGCCGATGTCGGTCAGGCTCCTCACCTAGTTGTGTGGGCCATCCTCGCCGGATGCATGTGGGCCGTCGCCAATACGCTGACGATCTACGCCATCCGCAACGTGGGACTGAGCATCGCCTTCCCGCTGTGGAACACGAACAGCCTGCTGGGTATCTTCTGGGGATTTCTTCTCTTCAAAGAACTCCACGCCGCAGGATGGAAGCGCTGGTTGGGAGTGATCGGCGGCGCCCTCTGCATGTTCGCTGGAGCCACATTGCTCGCCGTAGCATCGTCGCACGAAGCCGCGCCCGGTAAAGCGACGCTCGGAATTGCCGCTGCTTTAGGCGCGGGAATTCTCTGGGGCACGATGTACATCCCTTATCGCAAGGCGTATCTCACCGGCATGAACCCGCTCTCGTTCATCACGTTCTTCACCGTGGGTGAACTGATCACCATGCTGATCCTGGCGATCAGCTATCGCGGAGCGGCCCCGCTCTGGCATGAACTCAGCACCGCTCGCGCCGTCCTATTCTGGCTGATGCTCGGCGGCTTCGTGTGGGTCATCGGAGATCTCTTCCAGCAATACGCCACAAAATATGTCGGCATCAGCCGCGGCATTCCCCTGTCAAACACCAATCAGCTGTGGGGACTTTTGTGGGGCGTGCTCGTGTTTCACGAATTGCGAGGGGCCGGCCACGACACCTATGAACAGGTCGTAGGTGGATCGATTCTGATGGCGCTCGGCGCGGTAGCGATCGCGCTCTCATCGGCCACCGAGAGCGAGCACTCCTCCTGGAAGGACGCCGCTCAGCGCGAAGGCGACCGATACGGCGTCGAGGATGAATACGTCCGCGCCGGCATGGAGGGCCGCGCCTATGAGTCCTCTTCGGAGGGCAGGAGCGTCCTCGACTGGCTGCTGATCCTCGTCACGACAGCGCTCTTCGCCGCACTCGCCATCATCTCCAAGCCTCCGCAAGTGGACGTAAGCTTTGGCTGGGCTGCGGCACTGAGTGTCGTGATGTTCACGCTGATGTCGGCTTGCGGAGTCGCCCTGTGGCGCACGACGCGCTTTCGCTGATCTCGCCCGTTTATCGTACTAGGTTGATTTCGTTCTAGACAGACTGCGCCGAGCCGCTACACTGGTTGCCAACCAAAAGGAGACTCTATCCATGACAGGTGCTCTGCCAGCGTTTGCTGTATTTATGTTCGCACTGGGCTCGATGCAAGCTGCCGCTCAGGTGAATCCTTACAAAGAAGGCACTCCCGGCGTCACCGGTTATCGCTCGGAGGTGATGGCCGAGGTCATGGTTCAGGAGGACAAACTGACCCGTCTTGCGGAAGCCATCCCCCCGGATAAATACACCTGGCGGCCATCCCCTGACACCCGCTCATTTGCAGAGGTGTTCCTGCACATCAGCGCGGCGAACTACAACTTGTACAAACTGGTTGGCACGCCGCCGCCGACAGGCCTCGATATCAAGAGCCTTGAGAAGTCCACTTCGGACAAAGCCAAAGTCGTCACCACTCTCAAAGATTCCTTTGCTCACGCCAAGCAGGCGATCAAAGCGATGCCCGACGCGGATCTGGAGAAGAGCATGGATTGGTTCGGCGGCAAAAATACAGAGCGCGGCATTTTACTTTTCATCGTCCGTCACGCCGCCGAGCATCTCGGACAATCCATCGCGTACGCGCGCTTTGCCGGGATCGTTCCACCCTGGACCGAAGACGCGCAGAAGAAGCCCCCGGAGAAGAAATAAGGCATCACGCGTCAACTAGGATCCAAGGGTGCGAATTTGGCGAGAGCCTGATGACGGAGCCCGGGGTCTGGGGTCCGAAGTCTGAGGTCTGAGGCCTGAAGCCCGGGGTCTGAGGTCCGACGTCTGACGCCCGACGCCGTTCCTGTGCTAGATTCGGATGTCCGATGGATCTCGCACCCAGCATCTCTACCCAAACCCTGACACGCCGCTTCGGAGACCTCGTCGCCGTTGACGGCGTGAATCTCCGTGTCGCCCCCGGACAGTTCTTCGGTTTCCTTGGACCTAATGGCGCGGGCAAGTCCACGACCATCAAGATGCTGACAGGATTGCTCGCCCCAAGTTCCGGGCGAATCGAAATTCTGGGTCTCGATCTCAATACTCATCCGGCGGAAGTGAAACGCCAGATCGGCGTCGTTCCCGAGGGTATGGCTTTGTTCGGCCGTTTGACGGGTGCTGAGTTTCTGAGCTTTGCCGGAAGAATGTACGGGTTAGATCGCGAAACTGCCGCCAAGCGTGCCGCCGAATTGCTCGACTTCATGCAACTCGCAGATCAGCCCAAAAAACTTGTGACCGATTACTCCCATGGCATGCAGAAGAAGCTTGCTATGGCGGCTGCAGTGATTCATGGACCGAAAATTCTTTTCTTGGACGAACCCTTTGAGGGTGTTGACGCCATTGCCGCCGGCACACTGAAGGCAATGTTGCAGCGCATGATTGCCCGCGGCGCCACCATTTTCCTCACTTCCCATGTGCTGGAAATCGTAGAGCGGCTGTGCAGTCACGTTGCCATCATTCATCAGGGACGGCTCGTTGCCCAGGGATCCCTCGAGGAATTGCGCGCTGGAGTCGAAGCGCAAACGCCCGCCGGATCTGACAATGGAGTTCAGCCTTCAGGAGAGAAGCTGACGCTGGAAGAGATTTTCCTCCGCATTGTAGGAGGAGGCCGCCCCGCCGATCAGGAACTTTCCTGGCTTAGTTAGAGAACGTCGAAAGTCAATTGACTGGATCCCCCACGTGGCCCGCCGCAGGGGAGCCTTCGGAGCCCGGGACTACAGCTCGTGCGAAGCCGACAGAAGCCTCCGGCGGTGCCCAACAGACATTGTCTCGAGCGAATAGTTGAAGGTGGCACCGCACTCACAACACACTCGATAGCTGTGATGGTCGATCGTGAATACACGGCTCAGTTTTCGATGATGACAACCGAATGCGAAATCCAATACATTCACAAATGGTTGGGTGACGCTGTCCCACAACGGAGCATCTTCTGACTGCCTCAGGTTGCATCAACCTCTGGAAACCAACCTATAGTGTCTGTCGGCATTTCCCGATTGCACCTGAGCGCCGCCACTCTCATGAGTGACGGTGATCACTTCTGTCGCAGGGCTTCGGGTCCCTCGAAGTTGCATAACGTTAGGCCGATGCCGCCCAATGCCTTCCGGGCCGATGCCTGGTTTGCGCCCTTGTGCAAGAATGGAACTCGAGATGACATCTGCTGCCGTGCGCTCCCAACTTACGGCCGTCGCTGAGCTCCGCTGGCGTATGTTCGTCAACGGACTGCGCACCCGCCGCGGCAAGATGGAACTGGCCTCGCGCATCGTCATTACCTCCATTTTCGCTATCGGAGGCTTCGGTGCTTTCGCCTTCGCGATCGGCATGTCGTGGTTCTTTGTGTCGGACGGCCGACCTGAACTCCTCGCCATTCCGCTCTGGGGTGTCTTTCTCTTCTGGCAGTTCTTTCCGGTGATGGCGACAGCTTTCACGAACAATCCAGATTCGTCCGAACTGCTCCGCTTCCCGCTCAGCTATCGCGCGTATCTCCTTGTGCGCCTTGCGTACGGCTACTTCGATCCGGCCAGCGCGTTGGGATCAGTCGGTTTGCTGGGCGTACTTATCGGTGTCACCGGTGCCCGCCCAAGCCTTTTTCCCTGGACGCTATTGGTCCTGGCAGCGTTTGCCCTGTTCAACCTGGTGCTGATGCAAATGGTCTTTGCCTGGATCGAACGCTGGTTGGCACAGCGCCGCACGCGCGAGATTTTTGGCGTGCTCTGCATTCTCTTCATGCTGAGTTTTCAGCTCATCGGCCCCATCGCTGAGCGCCTCAGCAAAGGAACTCATCCCGACCTCCGTCGCGACCTCCAGATTGCCGCCCAGGTGCAAGCGGTATTACCTCCGGGCCTTGCAACCGGTGCGATTGCGCAGGCCTCTCAGGGTCACCTTGTTGCCGGGCTCACTTCGCTTCTCTTCCTGGCAATGCTGACGCTATTTGTCGGATTCCTTCTTCACGTCCGCATCCGTGCTCAGTTCCGTGGCGAGAACCTTAATGAAACTGCGGCTCGTCCGAGGGTGAAACAAGTGCATCCCTTGCAGTTGGGCTGGCACCTTCCGGGGTTCTCGCAGTCCGTGGCCGCTGTATTCGAAAAAGAGATGCGTTATCTGGCGCGAAGCGGTCCCATGCTGCTCACCCTGATCATGCCTATCTTCATGCTGCTGATCTTTCGCTTTGGCGCGATGAATGCTTTGCGACACTCAAACTCCTTTGCGCGCACGCCGGATATGGCGTTCCCTGGCGCGGCGGCCTACTCCCTGCTTGTGCTCACGAATCTGGTGTACAACAGCTTTGGGGGCGATGGCGGAGGGATGCAGTTCTTCTACGCATCTCCGATTCAATTCCGCCATATCCTTCTGGGAAAAAACCTGACCCATGCCGGCGTACTGCTGTTCAACGCAGCGTTTGCCTGGATCGCCGTCACCTACCTCTACGGAGCCCCGCACATCGCAGTGACGGTGGCAACCCTCGCCGGTCTACTCTTCGCCGCTCCCCTGAATTTCGCCGCCGGAAATCTGCTCTCGCTGTACTCGCCGAAGAAGCGTGACTTCTCCACGTTCGGACGGCAGAATGTCTCGCAAACAACAGTTCTCGCCAGCTTCGGTATGCAGATCGTGATCGTCGGCCTGGGGACTGCGATATTTGCAGTCGCACACTATTACAACGATCTCTGGATCGCTGCCGTACTCTTTCTGATCCTCGCCGCGATCTCGATCCCCGTATATGTGGTAATCCTCCACCGCTTGGACAACATTGCAGTTGAGCGCAGGGAAACACTGCTAGCGGAGTTATGCCGAGCATGACAGCGGCGCTGTCAGAACTCTTCGCCGTAGATGACCAAGGGGATCGATCCGGGTTCGGTGCCCCAAAACCCCTCGACGTCCATCAAGTGATAGTGATTCCCATCTTCTTCAGTAGATTCACTCAACTTCGCGCAAATCCGAGACAAAGCCTTTAGCCCGAGCCGGTTCCCTGTGATTTCTATTTCTCCTTTTCGCGACATCACTATCTTGATCCTCGCGCCCTCAGGACGAACCTCATCTACTGACCTTGGCACGACCCCTCCTTGGGTGAATTAAATCGATGTGCAGTCAAGCGTACCGGTAGAGACTTTCGGCTGAGGTGATCAGGCTCTCTCCGGCTCCGCCACAAACCGGTACCCTACACCCCGCACCGTCTGCAAATGCTTCGGGTTTCCCGGATCGTCCTCAATATAGCGGCGTAACCGCACCACAAAATTATCGATCGCCCGCGTATCAGTATCCTCGTGCAATCCCCACACCTCTTCCAGAATCTGCTTGCGGGAGACAATCTTCCCATCGTTCTGCACCATGTGCCGAAGCAGTTCTGACTCCATCAACGTCAGATGAATCGTAGTGCCGCCCGACCGCAATTCGAGCGCCCCAAAGTCGATCGTCTTCCCCGCAAAAGAGAATCGTCCGAAGTCACCGATATCACCTTTGTTGTTCTGCGGAACCGCAGCCGAGTTGGAGTTCCCTCCTTGCATCCACTGGCTTCGCCGCAGGAGGCCTTGCAGCCGCGCCAGCAGAATCGAAAGATCGAACGGCTTGGCCAGATAATCGTCCGCCCCCGAGGCGAATCCCTTGAGCACGTCCTCCGGCCGCCCGCGTGCGGTCAACATCAGCACCGGCACATAGTTTCGCGCCGCCCGCAGCTCCGACACGACGGCGAAGCCATCTTTCCCCGGCAGCATGATGTCGAGCACGACTACGTCGAATGGCTCCTGCTTCTGCACAAGCTTGTCCGTTGCGCCTTCTCCATCTCCGACTACTTCAGCCACGTACCCTTCTGCCTCCAGATTGAAGCGCAACCCTTCGGCCAGGTGTAGTTCATCCTCGACCACCAGCACTCGGCTCATTCTCGCGCTCCTGCCGGTGGTGACGGCAATTTTGGTAGTTCAATGACCAAAGTTGTTCCCTTCCCTTCTCCTTCGCTCAAGGCATACACCGCACCGCCGTGTTTCTTCGCAATCGACTTCACGATAAACAGCCCCAAACCCGTTCCCTTCACCTGAGCCAGTGACCGGGGCGTGATGCGGTAAAACCGCCGGAAGATCCGCTTCAAATCGTCCGGATGAATCCCGATTCCATGGTCCCGGACCTTGAGCACCACTCGCTTACCATCCGATGCCTCCAGTCGCACTTGCACATCCACATGGTCGCCGGAATATTTGACCGCATTGTCCAAGATATTGGAGACAGCAGTGCGCAAGTCCTCCTGGCTGCCTCGCACATGCACTCCCTTGCCGTTGATCGCAGCTTCTTCGTAACGCAGAGACTCCGGCTGGAGGTGGAAGCGTGTTCGAGTCGCCTCCATGCACTCGCTGACCAACTGGCTGAAATTCACATCCGTCTTTTCTCGCCCAGCCCTCTTGACGCCGGCCCGGCCCGCCCTAAGCACCTGCTCGACTGTTTCGGTCAGCCGGTCGGCATCTTTGAGCATCAGGCTGTAGAACTCCTGCTTGCGGGCCTCAGGCAGTTCGCGCCGTTGCAAGGTTTCCAAGTGCAGCCGGATGGATGCCACCGGCGTTTTCAGTTCGTGGGTTACCGCATTGATAAAGCTGTCGTGCTGTTCACTGCGCCGTACCTCGCGAACCAGAAAGATGGTGTTGACCACCATCCCGGCGATGAGCAGCGCGAAAAAGATGATCCCGAAAACCAGCAGCACACCTTCGCGCCAATTGAGGATGATCCAGCCGACGTTGAGCGCGACCGCCAGCGCCACCAAGCCGATGCCCAGGATGATGAAGAAGACGATAGTTCCGCGGCGGCTCGAGATGCGCATGATCTTTGGGAGTGATTCTACCGCGCTAGTGCGCATCCTGGGAGCGGCGATGCCCCGTGCTTGCCAGATTTAAATAATCATATAAAGTCGTATATATTTATAACTATAATTCGCCTACCGCATCTGATCCAAAGTCACCGAATTCCTCTCAGGAGAACCCGGTTTTGAAAGCCTCTGCCATCTACGCCTGGATTCTCGCCCTTCTCGTCGTATGTCCGGCTGTGGCCCAGAACTTGGACAGCGGCGGCTACTTCGCGAACTGGTTCAACCGGGTCGACAAAACCCAATCCGAGCAACCCCATTGGATCACCCCTCTGTTCACAATTACCCCTCGCCTCGAAGAGGAGTTCCGCTCTGCCATTACATGGACTCCAGCCACAGGCGGCGAGAGCTTGAACTACGGGAGCGGCAAGGGACTCGAACTGATTCCAACCGAGCATACCGAGATCATCCTTGGCGTGCCCCCCTATCAAGTTCCCGCCGAGGGACCGGCCGGCGGCGGCAATTATCCCGCTCCTGCTGAAATATCGTCTGCTCGCCAGTAACGAGCAGCACAGCAACTACATCGTCACGGCGTTCCTCGGGGGCAGCATTCCTGCCGGCCGCTTCGCCACCAGGTACGGCTCCATTACGCCGGCCATCGCCTTTGGCAAGGGATACCGCAATTTCGACTTTCAGAGCACACTGGGCTGGACCATCCCGACCGGCGGCCGCCAAACCACCGGAACCCCAGTCGCCTACAACACCGCATTTCAATACCGGGTGCTTGGCAAATTGTGGCCGGAGCTTGAGGCCAACGTAACCCTGTGGCCGAATGGAAGTGCAAAGCTGGTCGGACAGAAACAAGTATTTATGTCACCCGGCCTGGTGGCTGGCTGCTTTCACCTGTGGAGGCGCCTGGGAATGAGCGCCGGAGCAGGCGAGCAAATCGCTGTCACACACTTTCACCAGTACAATCATGCGAAGGTGCTCTCGATTCGCTTTCCCTTCTGAGGGGAAACCGAAGGTTGAATCTATGAAAGACAAGAAGACTCGCGGGATGGACGAAGCGATGGTCCGTCCGCGCGACGCCGCCGTTCAACTGCAGATCAGTTATCCGACCATCAAGCAGTGGATCTATCACCGCAAGCTGCGCGCCGTGAAGACGCCCGGAGGCCATTACCGAATTCCGCAAGCTGAGGTCGACCGCCTGCTGCATCGGACTCGCGGCCACAATGAGGAAGAACGCCGCGCCACCTATCAACGCATCAGCGGACGCAATCAGCTCGTCGGCCGTATCGTGGACGTTCGCGTCAGCGGACTGGTGGCCCAGGTTACGTTATCTGTGGGAGGGCAGCTGATCACTTCCTTGATCACGTCCGGCGCTGTGCGCGAAATGCAGCTGAAAAAGGGTCAAACCGTCGCCGCCCTGATCAAAGCCACCGAAGTGATGATCATCCGCGTTTGAAGGTCCACGTTGTCGTGTGGACGGGCCGCATGAACGTTGGAAGACCGGCCCTTCAGGGCCGCGAAAAAGGCTAGCACAGGGCGGGCTTCAGAGACTGCGTGAGAACTGGGTTTCTCGGAGAACTGTGGAGCGAAATCCATCTCAATCCAGACGCGGAGCGGCGAAACAATTTAGCCCGGGACGTAAGTCCTGGGTAAAGTGGAAAAAAGGTGCAAGTCCCTAGGGACGACACCCGTTCTCACGCACGCACTTCAGTCCCCGTTGGTCGTGTGGATCTGTGAAGAAGAAAGCCCCGGCGCAAAGCCGGGGCTTTTTAATAAAGAAATCCTCTTGTCTTAATCTCCCGCTGCCCAAGACTCCGCTGCCGCGCCCGTCGCAATTAATCGCCCGTTCGGCGAAGCTACCGTTCCTTGTTCGATCTCCTCGAGCTTCACGCGCTTGATATCCCACGCCAAGCCGAGCTTCTGTAGCGTCCAGATCCCGTACCAGTTCGTATCGATCTCGTACCAGGTGAAGCCGTGCGCCGCCGACGTGGGATGCGCATGATGGTTGTTATGCCACCCCTCGCCGAAGGTCAGCAGTGCCACCCACCAGCTATTGGTTGAGAGATCGCGCGTTGCAAACCGCCGCGTTCCCCAGGAATGGGTGGCCGAATTCACCAGCCAGGTCGCGTGCAGTCCAACTACGGTGCGCAGGAAGCTTCCCCACAGCAGCCAGGGTAGGCCTCCGATGGCGAACAATGCAATGCCGACCACAATCTGCGGAACATAATGATATTTGGTGATCCAAACGTGAAACTTATCTTTGGCAAGATCGGGGACATACCGCGCCAGCGTGGTCGTGTCATGGTGCATCGACTTGCCCATGAGAATCCATCCCATGTGCGCCCACCACTTGCCGTCGACCGGCGAATGCGGATCGCCGTCGTGATCTGAAAATTGATGATGGATACGGTGCGTCGCGACCCAGAAAATCGGACCGCCCTCCAGCGCCAGCGTTGCGCAAACCGTCAGAAAGTATTCGACCCACTTGGGGGTCTTGTAGCCGCGATGCGTGAGCAGCCGATGATAGCTCATTCCGATACCCAGGCTGCCGGAAATCCACCACATAACGATCGCGACGAAAAATGCCTTCCACGTGAAAAAGAAAAGCGCTGCCACAGCCCCGACGTGAAACAGAGCCATAAAGATAGCCGTGATCCAGTTAATTTCGTGTTTTGCCGCTTGAGGTTTTTCGAGATCTTGTAAATCCATATCCAAGGAGAATCCCCATTTCCCGTTGTCTTCGACGTTGAAGACACCTGAAATTAAGCTATCAGCAGGTCGGAGGGGGTAACTGTAATACTTGTGTAATAGGGAGATTGCGGGGATTACCAGGGTAACGGTACGGCCTTTGCGCACGCAGAAAAACGAAGGGGAAGTTCGAGATTCCAAGCCTGACCGCAGATGCCTCTCTATGCGGCTTTGCCTTTCACCTGCACGCCGGCCCACTTCTCCAGCAACGTAAGGGTCGCCGCATAATCAAGGTCTTTGTTGCCATCTTCTGTGGCCAATTCGTAAATCTCTTCCACGGTTTGCAGACCGGGCAGCTTCACGCGAGCCTCTTTCGCTGCCTCCAGAGTCAGGAGAATATCCTTGTGCATCAACCGCAGCGGGAAGTTCGGGGTGAAGTCGCGTTGTAGGACGAATGGCGCCTTGTATTCGACGACTCCGGATCGCACCATCGTGGCCTCGATGAGCGACACCAACTGCTGCGAATCGACCCCTAACTTGGTCGCCAAAGTCAGTGCCTCGGCGAATCCCTCATAGATCATCGCGATCTGTAGATTCATGGCGAGTTTGGTCGCCTGTCCCTTGCCGGTTTCGCCCATACGGAAGATCTTCTTCCCCATCGCCGCGAACAGCGGTTTCAACCTTTCGATGTCTTGTTCCGCTCCGCCAACGATAAAAACCAGCGTTCCATCGCGTGCTCCGATCTTGGATCCGGTCATGGGGGCATCGACCCAGGCAACGCCTTTCGCCGCCACTTTCTCGGCGAATTTGAGCGTTGCGGAAGGAGAAATCGTGCTGGAATCCGCGATGATCACACCCTCGCTGAGTGACGATTCGGCGCCGTCTTTTCCAAAAATTGACTCTTCTACCGCATCCGTGTCCGAAACACAAAGCCACACGACTTCCGCGCCTTGCGCCGCCGCCGCAGGAGTCGGAGCTACTGCCGCGCCTTCCACCAGTTTCCCCGGAGTCCGGTTCCATACTGTCACTTCGTGGCCGGCCTTCACCAGGTTCGAGACCATCGACTGGCCCATGATTCCTAATCCCAGAAATGCAACTCGCATGCAGAACTCTCCTCCGACGCACTAGATGGGCGCTTTCGGATTAGATATGACCTGCTCGAACTTGGTCAAGCAAAGCGCTCGGTTTTCTAACGTCATGCCGTGAACCCGGAAAGCCGAGCACATGGCTCCTGTCGCGGTTCGGCCCTGTACTCGGTTCGCACAACTCATTACCGTCGTACTCGTAAAGAAAAGTAAAAAGCAGCTTGCTAGGGGCAAGTTTCATCTAAAATTTAAACTGAGCTACTTGAGAAAAGCGCGGCATCGGATTTACCACTCGGCTATTCGCTGCATTCAGTATTAACATGGAAGCCATCACTATCCGCTTCAAACCGGGCCCTGTAGCAGGATGATCAAGCAAACGCTTCGCAATCCGGCTCTCCGCAAGCGCGCCACCCAATTCGGACGTCTGGTGCGCCATTCGGCGGTTACTCCTCGGTCGGGGCAGACTCACAAACCGCGCCTCGCCACTAACGGTGAGTTGGGCGTCACTTTCATCGGTCATGCCAGCTTCTTCGTGCAGATTGCTGGAAAGAGCGTGCTGATCGATCCCAATTTTGCCCGGTGGCTGTTCGTATTGAAGCGGCTTCGCCGTCCGGGCCTTCGCGTCGCGGACCTTCCGCCCATCGATCTCGTTCTGGTTTCGCACGCGCACTTCGATCACCTGCATCGTCCGTCGTTGCGTGCGCTCGTGAACAACAACCTGCGGACGCGGGGCATTGCTCCCGCGATCATCATTCCGACGCACGTTTCTGACCTGGTTTCCGATCTTGGCTTCTCTGAAATTATCGAACTCGACTGGTGGAAGAGTTCGCGTCACGGCAGTCTTTCGGTCACACATGTCCCTTCAAGGCATTGGGGCGCGCGCATCCTCAAAGATTCCCATCGCGGCTATGGAGGCTTTGTTTTGAAGTCAGGAAAGCATTCCGTCTATCATGCCGGCGATACCGCGTACTTCTCCGGATTTTCGGAAATCGGCCGGCGTCTTGCTCCCGAGCTCGCTCTGCTCCCAATCGGGGCATACAACCCGCCGCAATTCCGCAACGTCCACACCAATCCCGCGGATGCAACCAAAGCCTTTCTCGACCTCAACGCACGGTGGATGGTTCCCATGCACTACGGCACGTTCCGCCTGTCGCATGAACCGGTCGACGAACCGCTGCAACTGCTCGACCACGAAGCCGAAGCCGCTGGCATCAAAGATCGCGTCATCGTCCTAGAAGAGGGCGTAACCCGGTTCTTCTGACCTCTGCGAACCTCCGTGTCCTTGGTGGTAAAAGTTTTTCTTCCTTTTTGACACTCCATTAAAAGTCTCGGTGTAAACTGCTCGGAAAATCTCTCCTATGGAGGTCTTTATGTCCGCAAAACCCATTCCCGAGGGCTATCACACGCTCACTCCATTTCTCACTGTGCGCAACGCAGTACGGGCGATCGAGTTCTACAAGCAGGCATTCGGAGCTCAAGAACGAGGAGTTGCGAAGGGACCCGACGGAAAAGTGATGCATGCTGAGCTGAAGATCGGAGACTCGGTGATCATGTTGAGCGACGAATATCCCGAGTTCGGCTCGCTTTCTCCGCAGTCCGTCGGCGGCTCTCCCATGGGCCTGCACATCTATATCGAGAACGTCGATGCTGCTTTCGATCGCGCGGTAAAAGCCGGAGCACAGGTTGAAATGCCAGTCATGGATCAGTTCTGGGGCGACCGTTATGGCAAGCTCAAAGACCCCTTCGGCCACAAGTGGTCGATCGCCACCCACGTCAAAGACGTTTCTGCCGACGAGATGAAGCGCAGCATGGACGACGCAATGTCCAAGATGCAGAAGACCGCGTAGATTCTCGAACCGCTCACGTAGGGACAGCCGCCTCGGCTGTCCCGCATGGGCGAAGCCTTGCGGCCGTTTCCGAATTAATAGGCCAACAAGATTCTCAAATCGCGCAAATTGTTCCCTGTTGGACCGACCTCGATCGCATCTGCGAGCGCTCGGAAGAGCGGATAGGCGTCAAACTTCTCCAGAGCTGATCGTGGGTCGAATCCTGCTTGGCGCGCACGCTCCCGAGTCGTTCCATCCGCAATCGCTCCCGCTGCAGGGCTATTTCCATCCACTCCGTCAGTTCCGGCACTAATGACAGTGATGTTCTCGCCCGCGATCTTTTCTGCACAGGCCAATGCGAACTGCTGATTTCTTCCGCCCATTCCGCCGTTCACGACCTTCACCGTGACCTCACCTCCTGAAATCAGGCACACGGGAGAGCACTGCTTCCTCAGTTCCCGTACTCGGTTGAGCAGAAAATCAGCAGCCTTTGCGTAATCCCAATCGTCGCAGGAGTTGTCGACGTGCACGATGAAGCCCGCGCGCTCAGCCGCGCTGCTCGCTGCTTCGATCGCACTTTGGTTGGAAAGAATGGTCCACCATCTGGATTTTTGAAACCCGGGATCATCCGACTTCGGTGTTTCCTCGATCGCGTGCCGCTCGAAAAGCTCCCGTGTCGATGGCGGAAACTGCCTCAGCAGTTCGTATTTCTCCGCAATGCGATAGCAGTCTTCGACACTGGTCGAATCCGGCATAGTCGGGCCCGAAGCCAGCGCATCGGGCGTGCTGTCAGGAACGTCAGAGACCAGGATCGACACCTGCTGGGCTGGAAATGCTGCCTGCGCCAGACGTCCACCTTTCACCGCAGACAGGTGTTTGCGGGTGGCGTTGATTTCCGCGATCGGCGCTCCCGAATGCACCAGTGCGCGATAGGTCGCGATGAGATCATCGAGCAAGATCTCATCGTCGACCGGCTTTTCGACAATCGACGATCCTCCGCCACTCAGCATGAAGATCACAAGCGCCGAGGCAGTCTGCGCTTCAAGAGCCCGCAACATGGCTGCTGCGGCCTGAATCGAATCGGCATTGGGCATCGGATGTCCGCCTTGGAAATAGCGGAAACCGTGCACTTGCGCGTCCGGCAGTACGGGAGTCGCGACGATGCCTTGGGCAAGTGATCCAACTTGGGCAGCCAG
This sequence comes from Candidatus Sulfotelmatobacter sp., assembly GCA_035568275.1. Taxonomy (GTDB): domain Bacteria; phylum Acidobacteriota; class Terriglobia; order Terriglobales; family Acidobacteriaceae; genus Sulfotelmatobacter. The sequence goes on along the minus strand of DATMOO010000024.1, from coordinate 5,084 downwards.
ACCTTCAGCCATCGTATGTCCAGCTTTCCCGAGCGAAATTACCAGGACCTTCGAGTAAGAGTGCAGATCATAGAGATCTTCGCGCACCCGCAGAATGCCGCGTTCGCACTGCACGTGGCGCTCAAAGCCTTTCGCGATGGCAGCCTGAGAGAGCGCCTCAAGGAAAATGGAGCGCGCAGCGTCGCGCATGGCACGGAACTGCGATTCGCTGGCGGGTGCTGTCATGCGAAGCGATTATAAACAGCCATCAGCTGTCAGCTGTCAGCTCTGAGCAAACCGCGCGATTCGGATGGTGCAGTGACTTCTCGAACCTACGAATTTGAGGTAGGGATCCTTCGACTCCATGATTGCTTCGCTGTGCTCAGCAATCGCTGCGCTCAGGATGACAGAGGTCCGGAGTTCAACTGAGAGCTGATGGCTGAGAGCTGACAGCATCTTTCACCCACGCCTCAATCGTTTCCCGCATTTCGCGCAGGCGGCCTTCGAAGAAATGATCTCCTTCCTCGATCAGGACTAGTTTCTTCGGATCCGGCAGCGAGGCGACCATTGCTTCCAGCTTCGCCCGCGGGCCGAACTGGTCGCGCGCTCCACTGACGAACAGCTTGGGCTGGGTGCACGTCTGCAGAAACTCATAGGTGTAGTCACGCGGCTCTTCCGTATCTGCAGCCACGGGAGCGACAGGAACGCCTAATCCAATGGTTGCGCGCACGCGGGAATCCGTGCACGCAGCGCGCAGTCCAACTGCAGCGCCGAAAGAGAATCCAGCAAAGATGATGGGCAGGTGAAACACCGAGTCGAGCCAGTCGAGCGCGATGCGGACGTCATCGACTTCTCCGACGCCGCGATCATGTTCTCCCTGGCTCAATCCGGTGCCACGAAAGTTGAAGCGCAACACGGGGAATCCGAAGCTGTTCAGCGCTTTCATCGCGTGGAAGACGACCTTGTTGTGCAGCGTTCCGCCGAAGAGCGGATGCGGATGGCAGACCACAGCGGAATGCGTCGCGTTCTCAGCGCCAGCGTTAAGCAGGGCTTCGAGGCGCCCAGCGGGGCCTTCGAGGAAGAGGGAGCGGATGGTCTGGTTCGTCGGGATCACATCTCCAGATTACACAAAGCGGGCGTCGACTTCGGACCTCGGACCTCAGGAAATCAATGGCGAACCAGAGCTGAGGTCTGAGGTCCGCGGTCTGTGGTCCGATTTGCTATTCTCCTAACCATGGACGCTGTCACGTTTACGCGGCAGTTAATCGACATCGAATCAATTTCCGGCAATGAAGCGGCGGTCGGCAATTATCTTTACGGTGAACTCTGCCGAATCGGGTATCAGACAAGGAAGATCGCGGTTGAGGGGGATCGCTTCAACGTATATGCGACTTCAGCGGAACAGCCCAATCCACAGATTGCCTTTTCCACGCATATGGACACGGTTCCTCCATTCATTTCTTCGTCGGAGGATGCGAACTGCATTTATGGCCGCGGATCATGCGACGCAAAAGGAATCATCGCCGCGCAAGTCGCGGCCGCGGACCGACTGCGAGGTGAGGGCATCTATGTGGGAGTGTTGTTTGTGGTGGGAGAAGAGCGCGACAGCCTGGGGGCGAAGATCGCCAACGATCACGCGCCCGGAAGTTGCCGATTTCTGGTGAACGGCGAACCCACGGAGAACCGGATTGCGGTCGCGTCAAAGGGAACATTGCGCGTCGAAGTAACCGCGCGAGGACGCATGGCGCATTCAGCGTATCCGGAGTTGGGAGACTCTGCGATTGACAAGTTGCTCGCGGCGCTCGGACGATTGCGAGCGATGAACCTCCCCAACGATCCGGAAGTGGGCCCTTGCACGCTGAACATCGGACTGATCGAAGGCGGACGCGCTCCGAATGTGATTCCTGATTACGCGCATGCAGATTTGCTGTACAGGCTGGTCGGATTGACCGACGAGTTGCGGCGGGAAATTGTCGCAACTGCCGGAGATCAGGTCGAAGTCACCTTTCCGCTGGAACTTCCCTTCCTGCGTTTTCGCAAGCTCAATGGATTGCCAACGATGATTGCGGCGTTTACGACCGACATTCCGAAGCTGACGAATTGGGGCGAACCGCTGCTGATCGGTCCGGGATCGATTCACGTCGCGCATACGGAAGGCGAGTACATCGAGAAACGGCAACTTCATGAAGCGATTGATTTGTACTGTGCGATCGCGAAGCAGCTTTCGCGTTAGCGCGCGGCCTGTGGATATTCACGAAAAAAAACTCATTCCCAGCCTTCTTTGCGCCTTCCAAAATTGATCCGAAATGGGAGTTCCTGGCGCATGGGAGGGTATCCCCTCCCCCTAGCCCGCGAAAGCCTTGCCTGGTGCGGGTTCTGCAAAAATACTGCGCAAAATCTTGAGCCCTAAGGGTTAGGGGTCAAAATCTTGATTTCAAAGCACTTATCGGTGGCGCATTGCGATTGCACGGCATCGTCTTTGCTTCGGCAAGGATGGGCTTATTTCCGATTCGACACAAGCTCAGATGTCACATTGAAGCAGGTACCGCTGTGGAAATCTCCCGGGCGCCGATTCGGTCAGAAGCTGATCTTGAGGATCTGACCGTTGTTGCCTACGAACCACCCGGCGTGTGGATTCGCAAAAGCGACCGCCCAGTAGCCGCTCACGTTGGGCAGTTCGAACCAGGTACGTCCTTCATCGGGAGTCCATGCTGCTTGTCCCGAGTCGAAGTTCGGCTCCGTCTCGGCGGTAATTACGACGGACTGATCGTGCTCGTGATCGAATTCGCCATCATCGCGATGACCATTGCCGCCAATGCCGCGCACATAGGCCAGGCAGAAAATGGTCCCTTGAACGGGAGGCTTGTGAGTGAGGGTCCACGTCTTGCCGCCATCGCTCGACGTTGCCGCATCGGCCGAACTGTTGGTGGACAAGTCGCCACCGCCGAGAATGCCATGCCAGGCGTCACGGAAGGCCACCGAGAGGCCTCCCGCACTTGGCGAACTAACGAGCGGAGTGTTATACGCCATCCAGGTGTCACCCCCGTCGCGGGTGGCCAAGATCCTCGCGATGGTTGAACCACCGGTGGTAATCCAGGCGTTTCGTCCTCCCTGGGTGGCGATGCAGGTGCCGCTAGAAGAAAACGACGCTTCCCCCGGCAAAGCGGGAGGCATATTGGCGCTGATCGACTGCCAGGTCATTCCGTCGGTTGTCCGAATATCGGGAAACACTCCGTTCACTGAATCGCTGTGCGTGATGCCCCGGTCCGGAGTCCAGAACGCGAAGCAATCATAGAATGCGTTCACAGTTTCATTGGTGAACTGCACGGACCAGTTGACGCCACCGTCTTCGGTTTTGTAAATGCGAAAATCCGTAGTGTTGTTTCCAATGGACATTAGGTAAGCGACCTTAGCGCTCACGCCTTGCACATCGCGGAATTGCAGGCTCTCGGCCCCGGGCACGACCCCGGCCGTCCATGTCTCACCTCCGTCGGTCGTAACCACGAATGTCCCGCCGGTTCCACTAGCCCATACGACGCGTGAGTTCACCGGACTGACAGCAATCAGCAATTGCGTTGTCCCGCTGCTTTGCGGAGTGAGTGTGGGCTGATGAACTTTCCCGTGGTCTTTGGCAAACCCGAGAGTTGCGGAGGCAGCAATCAAGAGAATCACTGCAAAACGCTTCAACATAGAACCTCCTCAGACGACCCCGTATCAGCGTGGAGTATAGGAACGTCGCGGAAAGGTGTCAAACTGGCGGGCTTGGAGCCTAACGAGGGCCAGTGTTTGAATGGCCGGGGATCAGGGCGCCATAAAAAAACGCCCTTCCGGGACGATCCAGGGATGATCTCCTCGAAGCCGACTTATGGACCGGAATCGTCTTCCGAGTACCGCAGTATGGACCCAATCGCGGGCATTGCGTTTTTATGTTGCACTAGCAACATTCATATGTTGTAATAGCAACATAGGAGGTACTCATGAGCGAAATCCTGGAAGCGCTCTTCCGTAGGCGAGCAGTTAAGGCCTTTGAGCCGGTCGCAATTCCACAAGTATTGCGTGAACAAATCCTCGATGCAGCCCGCCATGCTCCCTCCAGTTTCAATTCGCAACCGTACCGGTTCTTTTGGGTGGAATCGTCGCCAGGAAAGGCAACCGCAGCGAAACTCTGCCTGGGACAGATGCCTGCGGCAACGGCCTCGGCGCTGGTGGTTGCGGTGGCCGACATCGGGTCGCTGGCAGCGACCTCGCAAGCCCAGTTGGAGTGGATGCGCAGGAGCGGCTTCAGTCACGCCAAAGTCCGAGATTACGAGCGGACGGCGAAGATCGGCCGGATCCTGTTCATGCCAGGACCGTTCGGCATTTTTGGCGCGCTCAAGTGGGCGATTTTTCGACTGGTGAATCTGTGGAAGACGATGGGGATGCCACCCGTGTTTCGAAAGGACTTGTTAAAGTGGGCGACGAAGAGTACATCGTTGGCCTGTGAGAATCTGATGATTGCCGCCGAAGCGCTGGGGCTCAACACGTGCCCCATGGAAGGATTCGATGGCCGCAGACTCTCCAGATTTCTCGGGCTGTCAACCCGGTATCATGAAATTGTGATGGTGATTGCGATCGGGAAGAAATCGCCTGCTTATGCGGAACCGCCTCAGTGGCGGCGGCCTCTCGATGCCACGGTAACCGTCCTATGATCATCGTTCCAAAGAAGGATATTTCTCAAGACATCCTAAGGGACTCAGTACTTGCCCATGTTGCTGCAGCCTATTTTTCTGTCGGGAAGAGACTCGAACGAAAAACTCGGTGCTCTGCGACTCGTGGCTTCATCCTATCCACACTCCGGGGCGGTGTCGCGCTCAATCAGAATCAAATCGCCACACTTCTCGGTATCGACCGAACTGTCGTGCACCGAGCCATCAAGTCAATGGTTCAGGAAGGGCTTGTGTCGGAGAGGAAAGCGAAATCGGGCAGAGCGATTCACGTTACGTTGACGCCAAAAGGCCACAGATACAGGAAACGCCTGATCAATGCGAGGATCGCCGCTGACGATAAACTCCGAAAAGAACTGACTCCGGAAGAACGCGCAACCCTTCTTCGACTCTTGAAGCTGA
>DATMOO010000023.1:0-13767 GCA_035568275.1 Candidatus Sulfotelmatobacter sp. | reverse complement strand
CTGCTGCAATGTCTGTGCAACCTAGCGCGGTCGGCTGTAAGCCCACACTACATATAGTGTTATATTGCTTGACCCCGCCCCAATTTCACCGTTACAGTAGCTTAACTTTGTGCTCGCTCTATCCAGCCTGGGGCGAGAACGGCGACCATGCGAACTGTGCATGCAACAAATCGGGCGCAGGAGGAATCCGTCTGGTAAACAGCTGCGCCTTGTACGAAAATTCCCACTTCGGGCAAAACCGGCCAGGAATGGGGCACCCGATTCATTGGCAACTGACTGCTGGCCACTGGAGTTGATGCTTTGCTCAAACTGAAGAGGCTTCAGATTCTCGGGTTCAAGTCGTTCTGTGACCGCACGGAACTCAAGTTCCATGGCGATGGCATTGCGGCCATCATCGGCCCGAACGGCTGCGGCAAGTCGAATATCTCCGACGCCATCTCGTGGGTGCTCGGCGAGCAGTCGGCCAAAACGCTCCGCGGATCGCGCATGGAAGATGTGATCTTTGCCGGAACGCGCGACCGAAAGCCGACTGGCATGGCGGAAGTTTCGCTGACGCTAATCGATCCCGAAGCCTACGGGGGCGCCGACGCGAACGCCACCACCGAAGTCGATATTCAAGATGAGATGCCCGAGTCGGCCGAAGCTCACGTGACCGATGACTGGGACGAAACCGCGATTCGCTCGCGTGCTGCCTCCGACACCGAGCAGGCCGTCGAAGACGCTCAACCCGGCAAGACGGAGGAAGTCGAAGTCCCTCGTTCCAAGATCAACACACTCGCCATCGCCTTTCCTGACGATGAGCCGATCTTCGCGCTGCCCGCGCATAACGTAACCGCGCCACCTGCGAATACAGCGATGGGTACCGTGGCTCCGCACGTCGTTTTGAAAATTCGCCGTCGCAAGTTCAACCAGCAACAGTTCCACCGCGGAGAGATCGTCGTCACGCGCCGCCTGTTTCGCTCGGGCGATAGTGAATACCTGCTGAATGGCAAGCTTTGCCGCTTGCGCGACATTCAGGAACTTTTTATGGGGACGGGGCTCGGTCCGGAGTCGTACGCCCTGATCGAGCAGGGACGCATCGGCCAGATCCTCAGCAGCCGCCCCACGGATCGCCGCGCAATCCTTGAAGAAGCCGCCGGCATCACCAAGTTCAAGACGAAGAAGCGCCTCGCCGAAGCACGCCTCGAAGACGCAAAACTCAATCTGGCCCGCGTGAACGACATCTTCGAGGAAGTCACGCGCCAGATGAATTCCCTGAAGCGCCAGGCGTCGAAGGCAGAGCGCTACGCCCGCCTGCGCGACGAAATGCGCGCCAAGCTGCGTGTGGTGCTGGCCAGCAAGTTCGCGGCGGTCGAGCGCGAGAGCGCCGAAATCGACGCCCAGCTCAACAGCCTGGCCGACGAGATGCGGCATCGGTCGCAGGAAGTGCAGCAACTCGAAGCCGAGCACGCCGAGCGCACGCAGCACGGCTATTCGATCGAAACCGAGTTGCGTGAGAACCGCGACCGCATCAGCCAGATCGCGCTCGAAATTGACCGGGCCCAGGCTCGCCGCCGCCACAATGAGGAACGCTGCGCAGAATTACTGATACGCTCCGCGTCGGCCGAAACCGAGTTGGCGCAAGCTCGCCACCGCCTGACCGCGCTTGAATCCGAGCGCGAGGCCAATCGCCAGATTCTCGAATCCGCCGCCGCTGATCTCGCGGCCGCGCAGAGCGACCTCGCATTGTGCCAACAGGATGCCGCTGCAGCCTCAGCCAGCCTCGCCGAAATCGAGCGCCAGCAGGAAGAGTCACGCGTCTCCATCTTCGACACGGTTTCCTCTGCTTCCCGCCTACGCAATCAGCTCGCGCAGGCCGAAGAGCGCCTCGCCGGATGTGATCGCGAGGCACGCCGTCTCCAAGCCGAAATCGCCACCGCAAATACCCAAGTTGAAGCCTTTGGCGGACAGCGTGGCCAGTTCACCCTGGAGTTCGACTCGATCACGCAGCGAACAGCCGGCATCAGCGAAGAAATCACCCGTGTCCGTGGCCTGATCGAATCGAAGAAGCTGCAGGAAAGCCAGGCCAAGACGAATCTCGATGTTCTGCGCGCCGAGTACGCGACTGCGCTGGGCAAAAAGGGATCGCTCGAAGCCGTCATCGCCGAACACGGATACTCCACCGAATCCGTCCGCCGCCTGTTTCAATCTGGCGTGATGCAGAGTGGCCTCGCACCCGTCGGAGTGCTCGCTGACTTTCTCGAAGTCGAGCCGCGCTACGAGCGGGTCGTCGAAGATTTCCTGCGCGACGAACTCAACTACATCGTCGTCAAATCCTGGGATGCCGCCGACGAAGGCCTGCGCATGCTGCGCACCGACGTTGACGGACGCGCCACATTCTTGGTTCATCCTGAGGATTCCCAGGCCAAGTTCTCATTCGTTCTTGATGAAGCCGCCCATTCCGCACCACCGGCCGCCCAGATCGTTCCCCTCAAGCACTCCATTCGCGTGCTGAACGGCTTTGGACGGTCGTTGGAAGTGATTCTGCCCAAGCTGCGCGACGGCTATATCGTTCCGGAAGCAGACGTCGCTCGCAATCTTGCACTCGAGAATCCCGACGCCTTCTTCCTCTCGCAGGCCGGAGAGTGCTTCCACAACGTCACGGTCACCGGGGGCAAACAGCGTGCCGAGGGCCCGCTCTCGATGAAACGTGAACTGCGCGACGTCCTGCGCCTGCTTGATGATCTTGAGCGCGCCCTGCGAGAAGAAGAGACCCGGGTTCTAACCCTTGGCCGGGAAATTGCAGAGCTCAGTTCCCTGCTGGAACGTCTGGAAGGAGAAAAGCGCGAGGCCGAACATCAGGCGATGACGTCGCGCCACATGTTGCAGCAGCTTGAGTCAGAAATGACTCGCGTCAGTGAGCGCCTGAATGTGGCGCAACTGGAAATGAGCCGTCTGGCAGCGGAGCGCGCCGAGCAGGAAGGCATCCTTTGCGCCCGACAGTCTGAGATCGAAGTGCTGGAGCTGCGGCAAGTCGAACTCGAACAGATCCTTGCGGCTGGCCAGGAGTCGCTGGCGGCTCTGAGGCTCCGGCGTGAGGAATCGGCGCAGACCACTTCGCAACACGCTGCGCGCGTCGCCACACTCGAAGAACGTCATCGTTCCGCTGCCGCCGTTTTGCAGCGGATCGAATCCTTGTTCACCGACATGGAGCAGCGGCTGCAGGCGCTCGCCTCGCAGATCGAAGGCGCGGCCGCCGAAAAGCTGCAGCGCGAAGCGGAGAATGCGCAACTGGCGCAACAGGCCACCGATCTCGAGTCCGAACGCAACGCTGCCCAGACGCGCGAGGGCCTGCTGCAGTTCGAGACCGAGCAACTCCGCGCTCGCCTTGGAGAGATCGATGATCTGCTGCACAACAGCCGTCAATTGCTCGACCAGGCGCGCGATCGCCGCGGCGAATTGTCGGCCACTGCAGCGAAATTGCAGTCCGACGCCCAATACATGTCGGAGACCTGCCTCAACGAACTTGGCGTCGACCGCGCCGCGTTAATGGCGGACAGCACGCTTCCGGTCGTGTCAGGCGACGAACTCGCGAACGAAGACCAACTCTATCGTGACATGCGCTCGAAGCTCGAAGCCATGGGCCCCGTCAACATGATGGCGCTGGAAGAATACAAAGAGACGGCCGAGCGCCATGGATTCCTCGACACCCAGCGTAAGGACTTGATCTCCTCGATCGAGAACACGATTGCCACCATCAAAGAGATCGATCAGATTTCCCGGCAGAAGTTCGAAGTAGCTTTCGCGAAGATCAACGAAAACTTCCAGGCCACGTTCAAGAAGCTCTTTGGCGGCGGCCACGCCTTCATGAAGTTGACCGACGAACTAAACAGCGCCGAGAGCGGTATCGACGTCGTGGCCTCGCCTCCTGGCAAGCGCCTGCAGAGCGTTCTCCTGCTCTCCGGGGGCGAGAAAGCTCTGACCGCACTCGCGCTGCTGGTCGGAATCTTCCAGTACGCGCCCAGCCCCTTCTGCATCCTCGACGAAGTCGATGCGCCGCTCGACGAAGCCAACGTCGGACGCTTCACCGAACTGGTCCGAGAGATGAGCGTGCAGACCCAGTTCGTGCTCATCACCCATAGCAAGAAGACGATGAGCATCGCTCCCGTGCTCTACGGCGTCACTATGCAGGAGCCGGGAGTTTCAAAGCTGGTTTCTGTGAGGTTCGGAGCGCAAGGCTAGCGGCTCATACCAGCGAATACAGGTACTTTAAGGGGTACACCAAGGCAGATCTTAAGGCTAGGGAGAGGTGCGCTTACTAGGATTGTGGATCTGAGGGGGGTGAGGTCAACCGTGAAAACTTGTGCCGGGCCTTCCAATACACGCCGGCAGCCCCGGAGGCCATAAGCAACCAGGTTCCCGGCTCAGGAACTTCTCCTCCCCCGCCGCCGCCGTTACCGCACGGATCACCCTTATTCTTTTTCTTATCGCCACTCACCGATGAGGTTCCGATTCCAGTGGAGTCTTTGGGCTTCTTCTTCGTTCCAACGCCACAGACGCCGCCTGGTAAAAGAGCTGGCAAAATCGGCGTGAAGCCTTCGTTGGAGATGGGGTCGTAAGAACTCAGCGGCACTGCAGGTCCCAATCCCGGAACAGGATTGCGATTCATCAACGCCGATTGAAACGGCACTGGTGGAGCGGTCATCGCTGTCCCCTGGTCGGGGTGAACCGGCTCATCAAACTTTGCCGCAGGTGGCTCCGATTCCGAAGTCGCCTGCTGCGGAACTTCCTCGACCCGGTTAGCGCAACGCGTACGCGCCGTCATGTTGCCATCTGTGATGACGCTCTCGCCCTTCTTAAGGCTCACCCGGTGCCGCGTCCAGTAAACCCGGTTGCCAATACGGTAGGAAACGTACGCCGTCCGCGCCAGGACCAATTTCACCACTCGCGCATGATCGTAGTCGAATCCCGCATAATGCGCCGCGACGACGGGATCGTGCTCGGCCGCCCATTTCAATTCCCGGACATCTCGAACACCGCCAGCAACGACTGAGTATCGATACACCGGGCGCCCATCCATATCGCGCAGCATTTCCTTCTGCGAGGCGACAAAAAGATTACGGCTGGCTTCCGCCGTTTTCCGGTCTGGCTCCGCATTCCTTGCTGTATGAAACAGCGATGGGCTTAGAAACTGCAAGGCTACGGAGGAAAGCGCGAAGGTGAACGCGGCGCACAGGAAAACCAGCAGCGCGCGGCGCATCCGGCGATTACGGCGATGGCGACGGCTCCGGCGCTTCCGGGTTACCGTACGCGTCACCCCGTCCTGGGGTTCATTCGACAACTTCTACCTACCTTTGCGGCCCGATTCTGGGGATCGGCCGACACACACACCCGGATGCTTGCGAAGCAGTTCGAGGGCCATTACTGACAAGCCCAAATTCCGCTAAATCCTAGAACTTACAGTACTTTTCTGCCAAGCATGCTATCAGAGAGTGCACACCTTTGCACAAAATAAGATGGCCCGCATCTCGAAAGTCCCCGCTTACAGGTTTGGCATCCCCCGCTCTGGCGAAATCACTCTATCGCAATCCGGATGGCGAAAGTAACGCCACTACCGGGCCATTCCCCATGCCTCCCTGTCGTTGGTACTATGCCGTTGATTACCGGAGTCAGTTCCGTAAGAGAGTACCCGCCGTCACTTTACGGCGGCTGGCACCGAAGCTAGGCCGATCCCCCGAAAGAAAGCCTTCAGCAAGTCCCCCAGTAGCAACTCAGTAAACATTCGAGTACCTGAAATAAACAAACTTATGAAGCGTATTTTTCTCGCCCTATTTATCACGCTATTAGCCCTGGTCCTCAGCAACTCCGCGTTCGCCAACTCTGTCAGCCTGACGTTAGAGTCAGTCCATCAGGACCACTACTACTTCTCCATCAACGGGAGCAGCAGCTTCTCGACGATGATGTGCGATAGCTATGACAACCATATCTACTTTGGCGAGACCTGGACCGCCACCAAGTCGCCTTTCCTGGCGGGAATTGCCAACGGTTTGTTTGGACCGACGAAAGCGCTCGACTACAAGGCGGCTGGGCTGATCTACAAGAGCATGATCACTGGCTCACTCACGACCTTACAGGCACAATGGGCGATCTGGGGACTCTTTTCCACGAACGCTCAGCATAGCAGCGGGTTCGTGACGTTTGGCGGGGCCGCGACGGATGCAACCTATCTCACTCTGGCGCAGACCGCCTCCACCAGCGCCTATTCTGGCCTCGTGCTCTACACTCCGCTCAACGGCAAGCCCGGCTGCGGCCCGCAGGAGTTTATCGGCTATAGCCCCGTTCCTGAGCCCGGCAGCCTGACGCTGCTCGGCACCGGTTTGATTGGGTTGGCTGGCGTCGTGCGCCGCAAGTTCGTGAAAGTGTAGATTTCCCGTTTTGTCGTACGTTTCCTCTGACCCTTGGCCGCACAGCTTTCAACTGTGCGGCTTTTTTCGACCCTCACTCCATCGCGTACTCGATCCTGATTCCCCGCTTTTCGACTTCTCCCAGGAACAGATCTGCCGGAACGTCCAACTCCTGCAGCACCCCGCCCCGCTTGCTGATTGCACCCGAAGCCAGCATCTGCACCACGATCGATGCCGGAAGGGCCGTCGTCCTCATCATCGCGCTCATGTCCGTTTTCGGATCGTAGTGGTCCACCATGGTGAATGAGGCGACTCGCCCCTTGAGCCGTCCACCCAGCAGCCCACGCACGCCCGCTCGATTCACGGACTCGTGCGCTTCCAGGCGCATAATGCACGCGTCCGGCCCCTTGGAGGCAAATTTCCCTCGAAGATCTTCGACATCATCGCGCGCGGAGAAATCTCGGCCTTGCCGAACTTCATCTTCTCGCTCGAAAACAATCCCAGCTCCTTCAGCTCGCAAAGCAAGTCATAATGCCCGGGATACCGCAGCGTTTTTTCGAAGCACTCCCCGACCCGGCCTTCGAATGTTTCCGGCAAGGTGGACGTCCCGCCGGAGGTATGAAATGCCACCAGCGGCGAGAAACCGGCAATATGAAAATCCTCCGGCTCGGTCAAAGGATCGATCGTCGTCAACTTCCCTTTCCGCAGGATGCGGGCCAGCTCCACGTACTCATTGATCAGACCCTCCACCGAAAACACAAGCTGGTAGTGAAATGGCGGCGTAGGCTGCTCGGGCAAGCCCCCGACATAGAGCCGCAAAGCATCCGCGCGCCCTCCCAGCCGTCGCACCAGCTCTCCGCCCAGGATCGACGCCATCCCCGGCGAGAGCCCGCAATGCGGCGCCAGCGCGACGCCGCGCTTCTCCGCTTTCTTCGATAACGCCAATTCCTGCCGTACCACGGTGTTGTTGCCGCCTAAGTCGGCGAAGTGACATCCTGCTTCCACCGCCGCGCGTGCCAATCCAAGGTTCAGGAAGTAAGGAACCGCCGATAGGGCAGCGCTGTGCCCCTGCATTAACTTGGCTGCTGCCTTCTCATCGCTCGCGTCGAGAGCAACCGCTCGAACCTTCCGGTCGCCCGTAATCCGGTTGACCCGTGTTGCCACTTCTCGTGCACGCTTGGCATCGCTATCGGCCAGCGTCACAGAACTTACTTGCGGCGTGCGCGCCATGTCAAAGGCCGCGGCCGAACCCATCATGCCGGAACCAATCACCAACAGCTTCATAAGCCCTCCACAAGAATTGCGTTGCAGTCGAAAGAACGGGAGTCCGGTCTGACACGACCGCACAACGTCCATTCGTGAGCCTGCTGTGGAAAATTCGAAACCAGAAGGAAATTCAGGTCAGCGAGAAGAGGAAGGAACTAGAGTCCGGCGGGAGCGATTCGCTCGCAGATATATCGGCGAAGATCGAGCTTCAGCGGATTCACAAACGATCATATCACCCGTCAGTGTGGTTCTCCGCAGGTATGTTCCCGAAAAGACAATCAGTGGAAAAGGGTATGAGTGTCGGCCGCGAAATTTAATCGCGATGCTTCCAACATTTCACAACGAACCGCACTCCAAGCTTCATGTCGTCGATCGATGTTGTCGGACCCCGAACCTCCACACGTGACGCGCACCGATCGGAGCCAAGGGTAACACTCCGCAAAACGCTCCTCATCGTCGCTCTCGTCGCGGCCGCCGTGCTCTGCGTGGCTGCTGTGCTCTGTGCGAAGTACTGGCCATTCTCAGAGAAAGCGGTGCAGGAGGACCTAGCCGAGGCCGCCGACAGCAGTGTCACCATCCGTAGTTATCATCCGACTTACTTTCCTTCTCCCGGATGCATCCTCGAGGGCATTGAGTTTCGCCACGGGGCAAATGAATTCCGCCTCATCACCATCGACAAGCTCATCATCGAAGGCAGCTTTTCCGGAATTTTCACGCATCATGTACCGCGGATCACCGCTGCAGGCGCGCGCATTTCCATTCCTCCGTTCGGAGCTAACACACAATTCCACTCGGAACACTCTGCTCTGGTCGTCGACGAACTCGTAGCAAATGGCGCCAAGGTGGAGTTCGCATCCGACGATCCGCAACAACATCCGCTGGTCTTCGATGTTCGCGAAGCTCTGTTGCGCAGCGTGGAATGGGGCAGCCCGATCCGCTACCAGCTAAAGTTTCACAATCCCAATCCCCCCGGAGAAATCTCAACCGAAGGCGACTTCGGGCCCTGGGCCGATGGCCATCCGCAAGACACGCGCATGTCGGGGACTTACACATTCGAACGCGCTGACCTTGGCGTCTATGGCGGGATCGCGGGCATCCTAAGCTCGACCGGGAAGTTCGATGGTGCGTTTCGGCACATCAATGTTTCGGGCACGACCGATACGCCAGACTTTGTCGTCACATCTGGCGGCCACCAGCACAATCTAACGACGCGGTTCGACGCCTATGTCGACGCCACACATGGCGACACGTTCCTGAACCGGGTCGAAGCTCGCATCGGCCGCACCACGCTCATCGCCCAAGGCAGTATCACGGGCTTTCCAGGAAGAAAAGGTAAACTTGCCGATCTTCGTTTTACGTCACGCCACGGACGGATTGAAGACGTTCTCAGTCTCTTTGTCACCGCCAACCGCTCACCCATGTCCGGGGACCTGTCTCTCATCGCACACACGCAGGTCGGCCACGGTGATCAGCCATTCCTCGAGCGCGTGAAGCTCGATGGAAAATTTGGCATCGATGAGGGCGCCTTCAAACCGGAAACCCAGAAGGATGTAAACGCACTGAGCGCGGGAGCGCGCGGCAAAAACAAAGACGATCCCGAGACTGTTCTCACCGATCTTAAGGGAACGGTCGATCTCTCAGGTGGTGTTGCGAACTTTCACGACATCGCGTTCGGAGTGCCTGGCGCCACAGCTCATCTTCACGATACCTACAACGTCCTGAACCACAGAATTAATCTTCACGGCGAGATGAAGGTCGACACCAAGATCTCCAAGACATCCAGCGGCGCGAAAGCCCTGCTGCTGAAAATTATGGATCCGCTCTTCCGCAAGAAGAGGAAAGGAGAGATCGTACCTGTACACATCCTGGGAACCTACGAGAAGCCGCAGTTTGGTCTGGACCTTGCGAATAGCAATGAAAAGAAGAAGTAAGAGATGAGGACATTCGCGCAAACATCTGTGGGAATTCCGGCATCCCAAGCCCTGTGACTCATCGATCAACGCTCAAACAAGCACACGCCGGTCAACTCCTCAGCTTCCTCATCACACTCGCAATGCTCCAACTCGCTTGCGGTAGCCGCGGACTCGGCCCGCAAGCGCCAATCCCCTCGAGCCAGCCCACATTCAGCCACGTGGTTGTGGTTGTGGAAGAGAATCACAGCTACTCGGATGTAATCGGCAGTTCCTCAATGCCCTACCTGAATAGCCTCGCCTCGCAATACGGGCTCGCGACTCAGTACTTCGCCAACGGCCATCCTTCTATGCCCAACTACCTCATGCTCACTACGGGACAGATGGAAACGTTCGATGATAACTTCTCCGGCACCATTAGCGACGACAACGTCGTGCGCGAACTCGTCCATGCGGGAAAATCCTGGAAGGCGTACGAAGAATCCATCCCGTCGGCCGGATACCTGGGCGGAGATGTCGCGCCCTACGTTCGTCGTCACAATCCCTTTTCTTATCTCTCGGACGTGCAGAATGACCCGTCGCAAGCTGCAAACATCGTTCCCTTCTCTCAGTTCGCGAGCGACCTTTCCAGCAACACACTGCCCCAGTTCTCCTTTATCTCGCCCGACGTGAATGACGACGCGCACAACGGAACCCTGGCCGCCGCAGATTCCTGGCTGCAATCCAACCTAGCCCCTCTGCTAGCTAGTTCCACATTTCAGAATAGCGGCCTGCTGATCATCACATTCGATGAGAGCGAGGACACCGACCTCGATCACGGCGGCGGTCACGTCGCCACCGTCGTCATCAGTTCCAAGTCGAAGATGAAATATCAGTCCCAGACGGAGTACCAGCACCAGAGCACCTTGCGCCTCGTGCTCGCCGCGTCCGGCGTCGACAGATTTCCCGGACTCGCCGGAACTGCCCCAGACATGACGGAGTTCTTTGCCGGACAATAGCTGGTTGTAAGTAAGGACTTTCAGTTAGGTGCGGTGCGTCGGCCGTGGCACACTGGTGTCCGTGGCTGAATAAGCGTTCGAAAGAAGAATCAGGAATTCGCTGGACATCGAAGCCCCAGTCCCCATGAAGAAACCGACGATACGCGTTACGAAATGGCTCTCTGATATTCCCGTCGAAGCATGCTGTTCGGTCTGCCCGGCGATATCCTTCCGAGCCCAGGGCTCGAGCCACCGGCCAAATCGCGAGGAGTACCAGAAATCTTTGCAAGCGCAGTTCGATGCACACTGCCAGGCCGCACACTCGCAATCCAATTCCGCCTAAGAGTTGACGAATTCCGCGCTTGCATAACCTCGAGGAAAAGTAGATTGCCTCGAACTGCGAGCTTGTGGGACAGCCCCTCTAGCCACTGTGACCCTGGTCATTGAAGCGCATTTTTGCGCCCCGAATGATCCCCCTGTATGCACTCGGAGCGCCGGAGAACGGTGCTTCGTAAGGGGATCAATATGCCTAATTTTTGTACACGTCGATGTTTTTGTCCGCATCTTTGATCCACAGCAAGGAACTCAGGCAACGAAAAGAACTAAACTTTCACTCCTAGTTCGTACGGAGAGCGATCGGGAGTATGGGCCATGCCCAATAACCTCTCGCAGGCGGCAGCAATTCGTCGGCGAAGCACCCGGCAACCACTCTGGACTGTGAATTGCACCAAGCGCATTCATACCTAATTCCGTTTCATGCTGATGTCATGCATAAAACAAGGGGCGGTCATGCTCGGTTCCGGGGGCGTACTCAGATTATTCGCCGTTTTGACGTTCGCATTTTGTGCAAACGCAGGAAGTGCATTTGCGCAAGCTCCCTCAGGAACGCATAATCCACACGGCACCCTGAGCATTCCTTGCCAGAACTGCCACACATCGACCGCGTGGAAACCAATCCGCGGCGCTCCAGAATTCGATCACAACCAGACCAAATACCCTCTGCGCGGCATGCATCAGTCCGTGAGCTGCACTGAATGTCACGTCAGGCCGGTTTTCACCAATGTTGGACAGCGTTGCCAGGATTGTCACGCCGACATTCACAAGCGGCAACTGGGAGCGAGCTGCGAGCAATGCCACACGGTCCGTGGTTGGCAAGTCTCGATTCGACAGGTTCAGGAGCATAACAACCGCTTCCCGCTGACTGGAGCGCACGCTACAGTGGACTGCGATGCCTGCCACAAGGGAGGGGCCACCAGCAAATTTCAGACGATGGCCACGCAGTGCTACTCCTGTCATTCTGCAGACTTCAAAACAGCCACAACTCCAAACCATGTGGCCGCTGGTTTTTCCACCACCTGCGAGAGTTGCCACAGCACCGACAATTGGTTAAACGCGAAATTCGACCACGCGTCTGTGGGATTTCCTTTGAATGGAGGGCACGCGGTTCCACCGCGCTTGTGCGCCGACTGTCACCTTAACAACAACTACAACCTGGCGAGCATCGCCTGCGTCGGCTGTCATCTCAAGGACTATCAGGGCGCCACAAATCCAAATCACGTCTCAGCACAATTCTCGCAATCCTGCGAGCAATGCCACAACATAACCTCATGGTCGAATGCTTCATTCAACCACAATGCCACGCCCTTCCCTCTTACCGGCTTGCACACCGTGCCACCGCGGCAATGCACCGATTGCCACATAAATAACAACTACAACCTGAGCACGACGGCCTGCGTCAGTTGCCATTTGAAGGACTATCAGGGAACGACCAATCCGAACCACGTCACCTCGAGTTTCCCCCAAACGTGCGATCAGTGCCACAACACGACTTCATGGGCAAATGGGACCTTCAATCACAACAGTACCGGGTTCGCCCTGACCGGCCTGCACACTGTTCCACCGCGGCAGTGCATCGATTGCCATGTCAACAATAACTACACCTTGTCGAGCGCGGCTTGCGTAACGTGTCATCTGAAGGACTATCAAGGAACCACAAACCCTAATCACGTTACGGCCAGCTTCCCTCAGGCATGTGATCAGTGCCATAACACGTCGTCGTGGGCCAATGCCACCTTCAATCACAGCAGCACCGGTTTCCCGCTGTCGGGAAGTCACGCGCTGCCTCCGCGTCTGTGTACGGACTGCCATGTCAACAATAACTATTCACTCAACAGCACTTTGTGCTACTCATGCCATCAAAAGGATTACACCGGAACAAACAATCCCGCGCACTCGGCCGCCGGATTCCCTACTACCTGCGAACTGTGCCACGACACCGTCGTCTGGACCGACTCCACGTTCAATCACAACAACACAGCGTTCCCCCTTACCGGTTCGCACATGGTGCCTCCGCGTGTTTGCACGGACTGCCACGTCAACAGCAACTACACGACGCTGCCCCTGACGTGCATCGGTTGCCATCAGACGGACTACAACAACACGACCAATCCGGGCCACGCGGCGCAGCCGCAGTTCTTTCCGACTACTTGCACGAACTGCCACAACACGACCGCCTGGACCGGTGCGACATTCAATCACACGCAGTACACCCAGTTCTCGATCAACCATGGCAACGCCAACGGCGTGTGTGCTACCTGCCACATTAATTCCAGCAACTACGCAATATTCCAGTGCACGGGTTGCCACGGCGGCAACAACGCCGCTAACTTCCACCACGAGAACGTGAATGGGTATGTGTACAACAGCATCAACTGCTACCAGTGCCACCAGAGCGGCGGGGGCGGATAGGGCAGGTTTCTTCCGGGACCTGGTACCAAGTTGTTAGAAAGATTGGTGGAGCTAGTCGGGATCGAATTGCTAGTCGGCTCTGAAAATACGCAAGTTGCTGATTCGCCGTAGATCGTACAGTGCCCAGAACACCTGAAAAACCTGCACTCCCGGGTTTATTGTACGGTTATTGTACGATGAATCGCGTCCAAATCAATAACTCGAAATGGACCCCGACCGACAGCCTCTGGCCGCCCATGCCGCCTGAACCTATAATAGAGAGATGGAGTCTTCAGGGTCTAGGAGTATTACGCAGCAACTCTAGAATCCGCATCAGTTCTTCGCTCGATTTCCGCGAAATATTCGGACCCGGGCGCCTGCCCAGGCAGTGGCGCATCATGACCAAGCCATGCGGCACACCAATTTCTCGCGTTCGCGTACGCCCGAAAGGGCCTGCGGCAGGATGCAATGGCAGAGGTCGGGAAGCTTGCTAAAAATGACCTT
>DATMOO010000022.1:0-10196 GCA_035568275.1 Candidatus Sulfotelmatobacter sp. | reverse complement strand
GGTGGGCGGCGCAGTTGTGCTTCTCAAACGTTTCTTGCGCCACACGATTGAAGGCGAGCGCGGCAACGGTAGTGTCACAACGTGGAGCGGTGATGCCCCACGGGCAATGGGAGCAGGACCAACCGGTGAAGTCGTCCTCCTCGACCCAGATCAAGCTTTTACTCATACATCTCCTGCCTTTTGCAAGCGTTTGGGATGGGAACTCGGCGGCGACGGACGGAACACATCGAGAGGGCGAGCGCGGAAGGGTGAACTCCTGCCCGTCGCTTGAAGACTATTCTCCACGGAATTGCGAACTAGTGAAGTGACTAAAGTGTTTCGTCCGAGAGGACAATGGGGTCTCAAACAAAAGACCGCGTCGGGGATTCAAATCAAATGATCCAGATCAGACTGCTGCCTGCAGGCGGGCGGTCCTGGGCCACGGGGCAGCCTTCCGTATAATTCAATTATGTCTGATAGTCGACTCTAGGATGCACGAGGAGTAAAGGAAGCGCAGGATCCGTATTATGGGGGGGCCGGTAGAACCCAGCATTGACGAGTACTTTCGCAAAAGATTGATGCCCGTGGAGGGTGTGATTCCCCAACTGGCCGGCATCGATATGTATGGCAATTCCATTCCTGCCGGAAGCGTAGGGGGCGATCTTTTTGAGTACATCAACTTTCAGCAGCGTTACAACATTGACGCTCGCATCGCAGATGCCCTCAAGCGATCGAAGCAATACCTGGAGCCTCTTCCCAAAGGCCAGACTCCGCGAAACTCGGTAGATGAGCATGTGCAGTGGTTGAAGTCTAAGCCGGGATACAAATCTGGCTCCGCAGCCGAGTACCGACGGGCCAGAAGCTCAGAGCAACTGAGAATCGCCGAAAACCTGCAAGAACTCTACACCACTGCCGGAGTGCTATTGGTCGATGCTCAGGGGCACGGGCTCATCTCGGCAAAAATTGCGTCAACCGTACACGACACTTTCCATGCACTCATGCTTGCCGAGCTGGATCGGAACGGAAAGACAACACCCGATATCTTCGAGAAGATAAATCTTCGCCTCGCGCAGTCCGTCACTGCGAGGAACGCTTTGGGACGGAACAAGGATGACAATTCTCGCGAAATCGCGACCATGCTCTACGGTGAGATACGTCCAGGTGGATATTTCCGCTTCGTAAATTTCGGCCACCCACCACCCTTGGTATTCTCGGCAGAATACAAAAGGTTCATGGAAATTGGTCAGGCTCACATGGTGCAATTCCTTGCGCTAGGATTGGAAATTCCCGAGGACAATCCCGACCGGAACAAGTACCTTTCGATGGCACGGAGGACCAGGAAAATGAAAGCCTCGGACCTCGCAGAAATCACACTCATGAGTCCCGGTGACATCCTCTTCCTTTATACAGACGGGGTTTACGATGGCAGCGATGAGCAGGACCGGCTCCAGATTGAACAAGTGATCCGTGGGCACAAAGACGAGCCGGCAAAGGGGATTTGCAATGCGATTCTGGATCATGCTGTTAGGCAAGACGAGTACCTGCAGCAGATTGGCGAAAAGGATCGCATCGATGACAAGACCGCCTTTGTCATCAAACGCTGGTAAGAACTCTAGTAGGCGCTCAGATAGTTTCGCGTTGTGAGGTCAAAATGGGCGTCTGGAACCCGCTCGAACCACATCCCGGCAGCTGGATCAATTCGATCTTCATTTCACTCGGGCAGCATAATGCAGTTTGACCACCCCATCCGGGAAACTTTTGGTCGCCAGTAGTTTCAAACCAAGGTCTCGATGGCGTGCCGCGACCAACGGAATACCCTCTCCAATCATTTTGGGGATCACGTGAATGATGAACTCATCCACTTGCCCGGAATCGAGAAAGGCGGCAACAAGTTCAGACCCACCCACCAGCCAAATATCCCTGCCTTTTTCCAAACGCAGGCGTTCGGCAAAGACAGGCAGATCTTCACTAACGATACTCACCTTGGGGCTGGCGGTTTTCGACAGCGTGCGCGAGAACACGTAATTCTTCTTCCCGGTGTAGCCTTCCGCCATTCCAAAGCTGACCGAGAGATCATAGGTCTTGCGACCTAAAACACAGGTATCGATGGAGCGATAGAAAGCGCCCATGCCATAATTCCCCTTCGGGCGCGGACGATCTAGCCAGTCAACCGAGCCATCTGGTCGTGCGATGAAGCCATCGGCACTCACGGCGACGTAGACGATGAACTTGCGCTTTCGAACCGACCTTGGCATTCGGAGAAAGATACCATCGGGAGGCTTGCTACGCGACTAGAACAATTGATCTTGCTCCGCGCTTAACGGCGTGAGGTAGCTTACACAGCCGACCTGCATTTGTCGCGTGGTGAGATCGAGCGTTACCTTCGCGGCGTCTCTCTCGCGGTCGTCGCGGACTTCACGGCGTCGGCGTCTTGTTCGAACGCATGCAGCGTGTCCGCGACATTCTCGAACGCGGTCAGCACAGTGCTACGGTATTCCGTTCGTCGCCCCAACTCTCCGACCTTGCGACGAACACAGCGGATATGATCGTTTCCATAGCCGTGCTTTTGCTATGAGGCGATTGCCTCTTGCCAAGCGGTTTGCAACGACATCAATGATCCCTAAGCAGACGCAAACAGCACCAAGGAACACGGCGCACGGGTATAGCGTAACCTGCTGCGCGCCCGGTGATCTTTCGGACACAGAACTCACCTCTTGCTTCGAAATTGCCAGGGACGGCGGCGCGGTGGCGATATGTCCGGAGAAGCTGCAGAAGGCCAGGTTGCTAGTGGGCTCGGTCCTCGTGGTAGTAGCGGACATATTCGCGCATGAGTCGCTTCAGATGCCGTTCATTGAGCACGATCACATGGTCCAGCAAGTCGCGGCGGCAGCTTCCTACCCAACCTGCGACTCCATTCTGCCAAGGACTGCGAAACGCGGTCGAACCGGCTCGGTTCCAAGGTTCTTGACCGCGGTGATCCTCGATCGGGGCGTAAATGGGAGGCGCAGGCAATTGATTGTACCCAGTGCCCTGGCAAGGGAGTATAGCGTGAAAACGGTTGGAATGTGGGGCCGTGCAGTTCCCTGCTTCGAGTGATCGCATTGGGCCAAAAAGGCAGAGGCACCGGGACCTTTTTTTACTGTGAACCCGGCGCCTCAGCATGCGGGACCGACGCTGACGTTAGTATCGGCCGAGCCCCAATCTCTGAAGAAGCTGCTTCCTCATGTTCGCTGACATTGTGGACTGCGGGCGCTTGGTTACGACCGCTGCCACTGACAGTGCTGCGCTTGCGTTCACAGGCGTGGCAAGAAAGGCATGGATATTGCCCGCGTCCGGACCGCTGAGCACAGTCGCCATTCCTGAGATTTGTCCACGAGAATTGATCTTGTTTGCCATAGTTGCGTAGAGATTGGAATTTGCGGGAAGTAATGTGTTGAGGTCGGTCATCACACCGTTTTCCCAGATAAAAGCATGGGCCCAGTTAAAGCTGGAATCCAGGGTGCTCCCCACCACCTGACCTTTGCGGTTGATGCCGGTGGCAATGGACGCAAAATCCCCGGAAAGGGTGCCCAGGTTGGTGAGCGCACCGTTCTGCCAAAGGGCGGCATAAAAGGTTGAGCCATCGGCACTCGAGACTTGGCCGACGATCTGGCCCTGATTGTTGATGGCGATGGCCTGGTTGTTAGACGCGCCGCCGAGGTTCGGAAGTTCCGTCGCGATACCGTTCTCCCACAGCACGGCGTGAATCGGATTTATAAACGGCGAGCTGCAATTCCCCGAGGTGCCGACAGCCTGACCTTGGTCGTTAATGCCGATGGCAAAACCATCGGGATCAGCTGCGACCGTGGGAAGTTCCTGGACGTTGCTTCCTTGCCAAATCACCGGGAGTGCCGTCTGGTAAGGCGCGCAGGCAGCCTCGGTTACGGTGGTTTGTGCCTGGCCCGTGATCTGGCCTCGGTTGTTGATCGCGCTGGCCTGACCATTATTTCCGCCAAGCGTGGGAAGCGCCCTCATGACTCCGTTTTTCCAAAGAAATGGTCTGCAGGTGAGTTTTGTGCCGAACGCGCAGAAGTCTTCGCCGTTTGGGTCGAGGACGGGGCTTTCGGCCAGGCCCACTGCCTCGCCTTGCTCATTGATTCCTCCCCAATTGATCCAACTGTCTGGTCCTCCCAGCGTGCCCAGGTCGAACTTGAGTCCGTCCAGGTTCATGGCAGCGCGGCCTATAAAGGTGCCGGAGCTATCCAGATAGCCGTCCATGGACTCGGTCCAGCCTCTGTTATTGAGGCCCATGGCACAGCCGATAACGCCGTTGTGCAGGGCGCCCAAATCGGTGACTTTGTAACTGGATTGTGCAATGACCGTGTTGCAGGAGATCAGAACGCCCGCCGCCAATGCGAGTTTGTACCACTTTCGAATAGCCTTCATATTTCCTCCTTCGTCTCTGTGAGGCAAAGACACGTCTCAAACCTAAGGATTTGTGTATGCCCCCACATACTTGCGCCGCCGGACATGACTGGGCGACGCCTTCTAACTCGTAATGTGCATTTCGGAGGGGAAATGGCTCACGAGCCGGCAAGAATCGTCCGGCGAATGAATAAGGACGGGCGCAGAAAAGCCATTCATCGGACGCAACTGTCCGCTTTTCAACAGATTGACTTCGGCTGGCAAAGCGGATATCGTTCCCTGCCAGAATCGGGGTTCGCCTTAGGCGGCTGTGCCCGGAACCGGAACCGCAACCCACCCTGTGAGTGAACTGCTGGCCCAATGGCGGGCCGGTGACGAAGAATCCTTGCGCCGTTTGCTTCCGCTGGTTTACAACGAGCTTCGCCGCGTAGCGCATAACCACCTTAGGCGAGAACGTCCCGATCACACGCTACAGACGACGGCCCTGGTGCACGAAGCTTATTTGTGCCTGATGAAACAGCAGGCGATGGATTTTGAAAACCGCGCCCATTTTTTTGGGATCTGCGCTAATTTAATGCGGCAGATTCTGGTCCAGTACGCGCGCCGGCACAAGGCGGCCAAGCGGAATGGGGGGTGCGTACTGACGCTCGATGAGAACCTAGCATTGCGAGAGAGACAGAGCGTGGATCTTGTCGCACTCGATGACGCTCTACACGAATTGGCCAAACTCGATCCGCAACAATGCCGCATTGTCGAATTGAGGTTCTTCGGAGGCCTCTCGATCGAGGAAACCTCACGCGTGCTCGGCGTATCGCCAGCAACGGTGAAGAGACATTGGACGACGGCGCGGATCTGGTTACACGACGAAATCAGCAGGGTGAACCGCGATGACGCCTGAACAATGGCAGCGTGTGCGGGATGTGCTGGCCGAGGCCCTGGAGCGCAAGCCGGAGGATCGCCCGACCTTCCTCGACGGCGCCTGTTCGGTGGATCCTTCCCTGCGGCAGGAGGTTGAACGTCTGCTTGCCTCCAGCGACAAGGCCCGCTCCGGCTTTCTGCAATCCTCGACTTTTCGCGTCGGCCTCACGCCCGGTGCGCATCTGGGCGACTACGAGGTGCAGGGACTGCTTGGCTCCGGGGGCATGGGCGAAGTTTATCGCGCGCGCGATCACCGACTCGGCCGCGAAGTCGCCATCAAAGTGCTGCCTGCGGTTCTGTCGCATGATCCTGACCGGCTACGGAGGTTCGAGCAGGAGGCGCGGGCTGCCGCTGCGCTCAACCATCCCAACATACTCGGAGTCTACCAACTGGGAACTTATGATGGGGCGCCGTATCTGGTTTCCGAGTTGCTGGAGGGCAGGACGCTGCGCGAGTTGCTACTACGCGGTGCAGTGCCGCTTCGCAAAGTGATCGACAACGGCGTCCAGATCGCGCGCGGGCTGGCGGCCGCGCACGAGAAAGGCATCACGCACCGCGATCTGAAACCCGAGAACCTGTTCGTCACTAAAGACGGACGGGTGAAGATTCTCGACTTTGGCTTGGCGAAGCTGACGCAGCGGCCAGCGATGTCGGATCACGATGTGCCCACGCTCAGCGCGCAGACCGAGCCGGGCGTGGTTATGGGCACGGCCGGATATATGGCGCCGGAGCAAGTGCAAGGGAGCGCTGCCGATCATCGCACGGACATTTTCGCGTTTGGGACAATCCTGTACGAGATGCTGACGGGCAAGCGGGCCTTTCACAAGCCGACCCCGGCGGAGACGATGGCGGCAATTCTGAACGAGGAGCCGGCATCCATCTCGCAGTTTGTGCGGACGATTCCGCCGGCTTTGCAAAGGATCGTGCAACGTTGTCTGGAAAAGAATCCGGAGGAGCGTTTTCAAACGGCATCAGATCTGGCTTTTGCGCTGGCGGCGCTTTCGGATTCCGGCGCGACGCGGAGTGAATTGCCCGGGGAAAAAACCGGTTTACCTTGGAGTTTGATTTTTGGTTCAGCCATGGCTCTGGCAGTCATAGCGATAGTCCTCGCTTTCTCGCCTGAAACTGCGAGCCGCTGGCGTGAGCGGCTGCAGTGGCGCAGCGCTGGGAATAAGGGGGAGGTTCATTCGCTGGCAGTGCTACCCCTGCAGAATCTTTCCGGCGATCCCGCGCAAGAATATTTTGCCGATGGCATGACCGAGCAGCTCACTGCGGACCTGGGGCAAATCAGCGCCCTGCGGGTGATTTCGCGGACTTCGGCAATGCACTACAAAAACACCAACAAGACGGTGCCGGAGATTGCCCGCGAGCTCAATGTGGACGCCGTTGTGGAAGGAGCGGTGGAAAGGGCCGGAGACCAGATCCGAATTACGGCGCAATTAATTGAGGCATCCACGGATCGCCATCTGTGGGCTAGAAGTTACGATCGTGATTTGCGTGGCGTTCTTTTCCTCCAGGGTGATGTGGCTCAGGCCATCGCCAGCGAAATCAAGATCAACCTGACTCCTCAAGAACAAGAACACCTTACAACTGCGCGTCAAGTCAATCCCCAAGCCCATGAACTCTATCTGCGGGGCCTGTTTGATTTGCGGAAAGGAACGCCAGAGGCCATTGATGAAGCGATCAAGGAATTTCAGCAGGCCATTACCACAGATCGGAACGAAGCGCTGGCCTATGCCGGTTTGGGGAACGCCTATTACGACCAGAGCACAATTCTGAAAGCTCCACTGGAGGTGATGCCCAAAGCAAAGGCTGCCGCCGTAAGGGCGATCGAACTGGACGATTCGTTAGCCGAAGCTCACGCCTCGTTGGGGTATGTGAAGCTTCTGTTTGACTGGGATTGGCCGGGCGCGGAGCATGAATTCCGGCGCGCCCTCGAACTCAACCCCAACCTGCCGCGGGCACACCTGGGCTACGCGCTTTATCTGCTCACTACTGGCCACCCTGATGAAGCCAGTGAAGAATTCAACCGCGCCGATGCCATCGATCCGTTCACGGGGCAGTCGCACATGGACAGGGCATGGTTGCTGTTTAACGCGAGTCGCTTTGAAGAAGCAGTCCAGGCGGCAACGCGGGCGGGGGATGACCGTGTGGTCGCATTATCCAGTGCTGAGTTAGGACGCTCGGAACAAGCCATTACGGCGGCCGATCGAGCTGTAACCAAGACGAAGAATCCGTTATGGTTGGCGCAAATCGCGTCCGCTTATGCCTTGGCAGGCAGTAAGGATAAGGCGCGGGGTATGCTCATTAACATCGAGGCACAGGCGCGTGAGCGGTATATCTGCGGATTCAATGTGGCTTGCCTTTATGCCAGCCTGGGTGATCACGAGCAGGCGTTCACCTGGCTGGAGAAGGCGTATCGCGATCGCTCCGATTGAATGCCTTTTGTCGGGGTGGATCCCCGACTCGACCCGCTGCGCGGGGATGCGCGTTTTGACGACTTGCTGCGCCGGGTGGGATTGCCTTTGCGGTAGAGTGCGCCTGAAGCCGGCAGGCTGCAGGTTCCTAAGGCGCTGGGAATTGGATTATCAAGAACTTATGCGGCGTGGTTGGTACTGTGGTTCGCCAAAATCCTATCCGTCCACGAAATCACTATAAGAGGGAGTTGCTGATCGATCTGATGTTTGGTCTGGAACTGCTGTGACTGTGATCGAGCTCAGCCGAGCAAACATCTATGTCGGAGCCATTTGATCCGTCTGTACAACTCAGTTACGATTTTGGCGAGGCACAGGATGAAGGGATTGGCCGGGATAGCGGACAGACGGAGTTACGGATGGTTGGGGTTGACTTTCAGATAGGCGAACAGAAGAGGTTTACTGCTGGGCTTATGACTGCCGCCATTAGGCTCGATAGTTACGAATACCGCGTCGATTTGCGCCAGTGTTTTCGGGTCATCACACTTTAGAATCCAGCGCTTCTTCGTGCCATTGTCTTCATAGAAAACGCCCAGGTTGATGGCCTGCTGTCGGTCCGGACCCTGTCGGCCCCACGCCTGGAACGTGCTGGCACGTTTCAGTTCGGTTTGCTGATCCAGATCGTATGCATAGAAAATCAGCGACTTGCCCCGGGTATAGAAGACTCGGCCATATGGCTTCTTGGTTTCACCCGTTCCAGCTACGTCATAGATTTCCGCAATATAAAGGTCCCGCGCCCCCATGACCTCGCGGATATCCCTATCGTGGCTCAGGAGTTCGTCGCGTTGTTCGAGGGCAGCTTGCTGCTCCTGAAGCTCACGGGTAAGGTCGTTGACCTTTGCTTCTGATGCCTTCGCACGAGCTGCATCCTGAGCAGACTGCCGGGCGAGGGAGTCTAATCTCCCCTCGAGCAAGTTGGAGGTATTCTGCGCTGATTCCAGCTTCTGCGCCAGTTCAGCCTTTTGCTGGCTGAGGTCTTGCCGGCTTGCGTCGCCGGAACGGATACGGCCCTCAAGCTGGCTTTGCGCGGCTTTCATTTCGCTTATTTCCGCAGACTGTCGGGCCAGTTGACGGCGAAGGTTCGCGATCACCGTGTCGCGTTGGGCGATCTCCGCATTGGTGACTGCCCGGTCATGACCGGCATCGCTCAATTGCTCCTCAAGCGAGGCCTGGGCGGGAGAGGCCTCCTGCGTGGTTGGTTGTGCTTGGACTTTGGCGACGTCAGTCGCTCGACGCATTCCGACGCGATATGCGAAGAAACTGAGCGCGCAGAAAAGCAGAATTCCGGCAGCATAGAGCAGCCAGACATTGCGCCAAGCGGATTCGCTTGAGAATGGAAGGGTACGAGGGGCAAGGATCGATGAGCTATTCCTGCTCCCGACTTCTGCGGTCGGATGCTTGTCTTCCCTTGCCAGTCGGTCAAACAGCGCCTTTTCAGCTTGTTCTTGTTGTTCGTGTGACCAGGCATTGTTGGCCTTTATGTGTTCGGGTTCTTCGCTGGCCGCGATGGCGGGAATTACATCACTGACTATGGATTCGTACTGCCGAAGGACTTCCTGGCAAGACGCACAGACGGCAAGATGCTCTTGTAGTCGTTTCTTCTCGTCGTCGGTTAGCTCGCCGGAGGTCGAAGCGGCGCAGAGTTCGAGGAATTCGTCATGGGGTCCGTTTTGGGACAACGCCCCTGCTCCTAGCTTGGACGAACCTTGTATCATACTGCTCTCGCGCCCGGCAATTTGCTATCAAAAATCTGTTTCCGCAGCCGTTCCAGCCCACGGAAGGAATGGTGCCGGATGTTGCCCGTGGTCTGACCGAGCATGTTCGCGATCTCGTCGAGTGTGTATCCTTCGATAAAGTGCAGCCGAAGCGTCCTCTGCTGGTCTTCCGAGAGGGTTCCAAGCAGCTTTTGCAGGTCCAATTCAGCCAGGATTTGTTCCACTGAGTCATCCAATGGTCCGGATTTGGATTCCGCAACCAGGCCTGCCTGTTCATCGAGTTCCACCTGCGTATAGAAATGGCGGGAATTGAGATAGCGCCGGCGTGAGATGGCGCGGCGATAGGTCATTTGCAAGATCCAGAATTGTGCCGAGGCTTTGGAATTGTCGAAGGTTCTACAGAGGCGATGAATCAGCAGGAAGACGTCCTGAAGAAGGTCATCCGCTTCGGAAGCGTCCTTCAGGACTCGCAAGGCCACCCTGCGGATAAGACGTGCGTAGCGACGGAACAGGATCGCCAGCGCTTCCCTGCTCCCAAGGCAAACTTCGGCGATCAAGGCCTCGTCTGAAAGAGGGGCCTCCGAGACGTGCGAGTCGACCGCACTCTCTTGCTTCTCGGTAATCCCAAGCTCCGGCAGGCGAATTGTGATCGAACCGTCCATAAAGCGCTATTTGTCCCGACCTCGTCGGCCTATCCCGGAGCTGA